>JALOBR010000036.1 GCA_023228195.1 Candidatus Omnitrophota bacterium | reverse complement strand
AAGCATCTCCATAGAGGATCTTCAGACTCCGCCGCAGAAAACCGAATGCATAAGCGAAGCGAATGAAGACGTTGCAAAAGTTGAAGACCAATACAAAAAAGGCGTTATCACAGAAAGAGAGCGCCACAATAAAATTATCGATATCTGGACCAGGACAAACGACCGCGTGTCTGACCTTGTGTTTAAGAGCATGGATAAATTTAATCCTATATTTATGATGGCAGATTCGGGCGCCCGCGGTTCGCGTGTCCAGATAAGGCAGTTGGCCGGTATGCGCGGTCTTATGGCAAAGCCATCTGGAGAAATTATTGAAACTCCTATTATTTCAAATTTTAGGGAAGGCTTAACCGTTCTAGAATATTTTAATTCAACTCACGGTGCAAGAAAAGGTTTGGCTGATACAGCGCTTAAAACTGCCGATGCCGGTTATCTAACCCGCCGTCTTGTTGATGTTGCGCAGGAAGTTATAATCATAGAGGAAGATTGTGGAACTGTAAACGGCATAACAGTTTCGGAAATCGTAGAAGGTGACGAAGTTGTTGTCCCTTTAAAAGAAAGAATCGTCGGCCGCGTTGCGCTTGATAGCATAGTGGACGTTGTGAGCGATGAGACAATAGTAAAAGCAGGTGAAGAAATTACCGAGGAAAAAGCAGATAAGATAGAACGCCTGGGACTTGAGAAAATTCGTATAAGAAGCGTCCTTACTTGTGAGTCCGAAAGAGGAGCCTGCATTAAATGCTACGGAAGGAATTTAGCTTCCGGAAAATTAATTGAAATAGGCGAAGCTGTTGGAGTAATTGCGGCTCAGTCAATAGGTGAGCCTGGAACACAGCTTACAATGAGAACGTTTCATATCGGTGGAACTGCTTCGCGAGTTGCCGAAAGAGCGTTTATCAAAGCGAAAGAAAAAGGTACGGTAAAATACCATGGTTTAAAAATAGTAGTTAAAGGCAAAAATTTCATAGTGCTCAATAGAAACGGTATGATAAGCGTAAATGATGAACGCGGTATAGAATTGCAAAGAAATCCAGTACCGCAAGGTTCATTGGTTCTAGTGGGGGACGGCGCTGCAGTTGAGAAGGACAAAATTTTCGTTAGATGGGATCCTTACTCATCGCCGATCCTGACTGAAGTTAAAGGAAAAGTAAAATATGAAGACCTTATAGACAAGATAACCATCCAGGAAGAAATGAATGTTGCAACGGGCAGAAAAGAAAGGGTGGTTGTTGAATTTAAGGGAGAATACCACCCCCAGCTTTTAATTATTTCTGATGATGAGAAAAAGGAAGTTGCTGGAATTTATCCGCTTCCTTCCGGCGCGCACATAATGGTCGGAGAGGGTGACGCGGTTGAGGCGGGAGACGTTATAGCAAAGACCCCGAGATTAGTTGCTAAAACAAGGGATATCACCGGCGGTTTGCCTCGTGTTGCTGAGCTTTTTGAAGCACGCAGGCCAAAGAATCCGGCAATAATCAGCGAAATCGACGGTTTTGTCGAATTCAAAGAAGAAAAAGGCGAGCGGAAAATAATCGTGCGCAGTCCAACCGGAATGAAGAGAGATTATTCAATACCTCTTGGCAGCCATCCGATAGTTTACAGAGGTGACCAGGTTTCAGCCGGACAGCAGCTTACAGAAGGCCCTACTGTCTTGCAGGATATTTTAAGGGTTTGCGGAGACAAAGTTTTGCAGGAATATTTAGTTAATCAAATTCAGGAAGTTTATAGATTACAAGGTGTCAGAATAAATGATAAGCACATTGAGGTCGTAATCAGAGAAATGCTTAAAAAAGTAAGAATAGTTGAGTCGGGAGATACGGAATATTTACCCGGAGACGCTGTTGACAAATGGGATTTTCGTAACGAGAACGAAAGGGTAGTTAAAAAAGGAGGAAAGCCCGCGACAGCTTCTCCTTTACTTCTAGGAATTACAAAAGCATCTTTGAGTACAAAGAGTTTTATCTCAGCAGCAAGCTTTCAGGAAACAACAAGAGTCCTTACAGATGCTGCCACATCCGGTAAGGTTGATGATCTGCAGGGTTTGAAGGAAAATGTAATAGTGGGCCATCTTATCCCTGCAGGAACAGGTTTAAAGATGTATAGAGAAATTGAGGTGGAAAAATGCCAACAATAACACAGTTGTTAAGAAAACCGCGCATACCTAAAAGAAAAAGAAGTAAGTCCCCTGCCCTTCAGCAGGCTCCACAAAGAAGAGGAGTTTGCATACAGGTAAGGACCATGACTCCAAAAAAACCCAATTCAGCTTTACGTAAAATTGCAAGGGTTAGGCTTACCAACAGTAATGAAGTAACGGCTTATATTCCGGGTGAAGGTCATAATCTGCAGGAACATTCCATAGTTTTAGTAAGAGGCGGCAGGGTAAAAGATCTTCCAGGTGTAAGGTATCACATAGTGAGAGGAACGCTTGATTGTCAGGGAGTTGCCAATAGAAGGCGTTCACGCTCAAAATACGGAGCAAAGAGACCGAAGAAATAGAAATGCAAGATAGAAGCAGATACCTGCTTCTATCTACCCCTTGCGCCTATATATCAGTTAAATTTCTACGAAATTTAACTGAAGCGCTTCGGGGTTAATTCGCTTCGACGTTACGTCGAGGCTCATTAAGGAGAAGAAATGAGAAGAAGAAAAGCGCCAAAAAGACAAGTTCAGGCTGATCCAAAATATAACTCAATCGTAGTCGGCCAGCTTATTAACATAATAATGCAGGATGGTAAAAAAACCAAGTCCCAGGGCATGGTTTATGGAGCATTGGATTTAATCGGCGAAAAAATGAAAGAGGATTCTTTGAAAGTATTTTTCGCAGCCTTGGAAAATGCTCGTCCGAGACTCGAAGTGCGTCCGAGAAGAATTGGTGGGGCAACATACCAGGTTCCTATGGAAGTTACTCAAGAGCGCGGAATTTCAACGGCGCTGCGCTGGATACGTGATTGTGCGCGCAGTAAAAAAGGTAAATCAATGGAAAATAAAATAGCCGACGAAGTTCTTTCTGCTTTTAAGAATGAAGGTTCTGTAATTAAGAAGAAAGAAGATATGCATAAGATGGCAGAAGCCAACAAGGCATTTGCTCATTTTAAATGGTAATCTCATGGTTGCTAATATGACATCACCGGTAACCGCAGGCAGACAAATTAACGATAATTCATGTAGGATGAATATGAAAGAGAATTTAAATACAATCAGAAATATCGGAATCGTTGCGCATATTGATGCCGGTAAAACTACAACTACCGAACGGATTCTTTTTTACGCCGGAAAGATTTATAAAATCGGCGAAGTTGACGATGGAACAACTACAACTGACTGGATGGTGCAAGAGAGGGAACGTGGAATTACCATAACCAGCGCCGCTACTTATTGTAATTGGAACAATTATCATATAAATATTATTGATACCCCGGGACATATTGATTTTACGGTAGAAGTTGAGCGTTCTTTAAAAGTGTTGGATGGCGTTGTAGTTATTTTTTGCGGGGTTGGCGGAGTTGAGCCGCAGAGTGAAACCGTATGGCACCAGGCTGATAAATATCATGTCGCAAGAATTGCTTTTATAAATAAATTAGACAGAAGCGGCGCGGATTTTTTTAGTGTACTTTCCGAAATGGATTCGAAATTGGTCACTTTGAACGTGCCTGTGCAGCTTCCGATATATGACAGCGATGAATTTGCGGGGATAATTGATTTGATAAAAAATAAAGCGGCATATTTCGAGGGGGAATCCGGAGAAAAAATAGTTTATAAAGATATTCCTGAAGATTATAAAGCTTCAGCTTCCAAATACAGAGATAACCTTATAGAAAAGCTGGCAGAGCTGGATGATGAGTTTATGCAAAAAGTAATTTCCGGAGATAAGATAGAAGAAGAGTTTATAATTTCCAAGATAAGGCGTTACGTGCTGGCAAACAAGCTTGTTCCTGTTTTGTGCGGTTCGTCGTTGAAGAATAAAGGCGTGCAGCTTCTGGTTGACGCGGTTTGCAATTATCTTCCTTCTCCTAAAGATTTGGCAACGGTGAAAGGTTTTAGCGTTGATGGAAAGGACTATGAAACAATAGAAGTGTCGCCGTCTAGCCCTTTATGCGCTTTGAATTTCAAAGTGTTTACGGATTCTTTTGTCGGTAAATTATTTTATACACGTATTTATTCAGGAAAAATTGCGTCAAACTCAACGGTTTATAATTCGACAAAACGCGAAAAGGAAAAAATTTCAAAAATTTTACGTATGCACGCAAATAAGCAGGAAATAATAAATGAAGCAAAAGCCGGCGACATAGTCTGTCTTGTGGGGTTGAAAGAAACCACAACCGGAGACACTCTCTGCAGTGAAAAATACCCCATAATTATGGAAGCAATAAAATTTCCTGAACCGGTAGTTTCTGTCGCGATCGAACCAAAAACTCAGGCAGACCAGGAAAAGTTATTTGCTGGCTTACAGAAACTTGAAGATGAAGACCCGTCTTTTAGGGTTCTCTACAATAAAGAAACCGGCCAAAATGTAATTTCCGGAATGGGGCAATTACATTTGGAAATAATGGTAGACAGGTTGCTTCGCGAATTTAACGTGAAAGCAAAAATAGGCAGGCCCCAGGTTGCTTACAAAGAAACAATCACGCGAAAGGTCGAGGCGGTTGGAAAATTCGTTCAACAGACCGGCGGGCATGGCCAATATGGGCATGTGGTTTTGTTGATTGAACCGCAGGAAAAAGGAAAAGGAATTCTTTTTGACAACAAAATAAAAGGCGGTACTATACCTAAAGAGTTTATCTCTCCCGTTAAAGACGGAGTGATTGAAGCCATTGAAAGCGGAGTGCTTGGAGGCTACCCGGTGGTTGACGTTAAAGTTACTTTGATAGACGGCTCATCTCACGCGGTAGATTCGTCCGAACTCGCTTTTAAAATTGCCGCAGAAATGGCTTTAAAAGATGGCTTAAGAAAAGCTGCGCCCGTGCTTTTAGAGCCGGTTATGGAGCTTGAAGCAATCACTCCAAATGAATATCTTAGCCAGGTAATAGGAGATTTAAATGCTCGCCGCGCAAAAATTACATCTGTGTCTGAGCGGAAGAATCTAAAAATTATAAAAGCTGAAGTTCCATTGGTTGAGGTATTCAACTATGCTGATGTATTAAGAAACTTGACACAAGGCCGAGCTTCTTATACAATAGAACCTTCATATTACGAGAAAGTTCCCGAAGCTTTGTTGATAAAAATACTAGGGGTATAATTTTGATTATTAAACTTATTAAGAAGATAACGGCTTAGTACGAAAAGGAGGTGGCCAGATGGCAAAGGAAAAATTTGTAAGAAGCAAACCTCATGTTAACGTGGGAACGATAGGTCACGTTGACCATGGAAAGACAACTCTTACCTCAGCGATCACGAAAGTATCCTCAGGAAGAGGTATGGCTACGTTTATATCTTATGACCAGGTTGCGAAAGCTTCCGAGTCACAGGGCAGACGCGATGACACAAAAATTTTAACAATAGCCATTTCGCACGTTGAGTATGAAACAGAAAAAAGGCACTATGCACACATAGATTGCCCAGGTCATCATGATTATATTAAGAATATGATTACAGGTGCCGCTCAAATGGACGGTGCCATACTTGTTGTTTCTGCAGTTGACGGACCAATGCCTCAGACAAGAGAACATATATTGCTTGCAAGGCAGGTCAACGTTCCGGCAATTGTAGTGTTTATTAATAAGGTAGATTTAATGGACGATCCTGAGCTTGTTGAGCTAGTTGAAGTAGAAGTAAGGGATTTGCTGGCTAAGTATGAATTCCCTGGTAAAGAAACTCCGATAGTTAAAGGTTCAGCAATAAAAGCGCTTCAGTGCGGCTGCGGGAAAGCGGACTGTCCGAATTGCAAATCAATAATTGATCTTTTAAATGCAGTCGATAGTTTTATACCCGCGCCAAAAAGAGAAGTTGATAAGCCTTTCCTTATGGCGGTAGAAGACGTTTTCTCGATTTCCGGAAGAGGAACGGTTGCAACCGGAAGAATCGAGAGAGGAAAAGTTAAGGTAAATGAAGAAATTGAAATTATAGGGCTTAAACCGGAAACAAAAAAGACAATTGTTACCGGTGTAGAAATGTTTAGAAAAGAACTTGATGAAGGTTTAGCGGGAGATAACGTAGGTTTGCTTTTGAGAGGCGTTGAAAAGACCGATATTGAACGTGGAATGGTTTTAGCAAAGCCCGGCTCAATCACGCCGCACACAAAATTTAAAGCCCAGATATATTCATTAAAGAAAGAAGAAGGCGGAAGGCATACGCCGTTTTTTGCAGGATACCGGCCGCAATTTTATTTCAGAACTACAGATGTAACCGGCTCAGTAACATTGCCTGCAGGAGTTGAGATGGTTATGCCAGGAGATACCGCAGAGCTTGAAATTGAGCTCATTCAGACTGTCGCGATTGAAAAGGAGTCAAGATTTGCTATCCGTGAAGGCGGTAGGACAGTAGGAGCCGGAGTAGTTACTCAGATTATTGCTTAAAAATTAAAAACGAAACAACGCGGATATTTCGCAAAGATTTTACGACAATTAATTTATGCTTAAATTAAGAATAAAACTTAAAGCGTTTGATCATCGCATCTTGGATCAGTCAACCCATGAAATAGTGGAAGTGGCATTGCGCACTGGAGCCAAGGTAAATGGGCCTATACCGCTTCCAACTAACAAGAAGATTTATACGGTGAATCGCTCTACTAACATCGATAAAAAATCGCGAGAGCAGTTTCAGATGGCGGTTCACAAGAGAATAATTGATCTGGATGACCCGACACCCAAGACGATAGATGCTTTACGAAAACTGAATTTACCGTCCGGCGTAAATGTTGAGATAAAACAGGAAGTTTAAAGTAACGCAGATAGAAGGAGCAAGATACGCAGATAGGAATTAAGTAGAAAGAAGCTTTCAATTCTTCTACGTCCTTCTCGCTACTCGCCACTTTGTATGGTCTGCACGGATCTGTGAACAAAAAAAAGATAAAAAAATGATTAGGGAAATTTTTGGCAAAAAATTGGGAATGACGCAGGTTTTCGCTGACGACGGTACTTTAATCGGTGTTACGCTTATTGAAGTAGAGCCGGTTTGCATATTGGAAGAAATCAAATATGCAAAGGGCGATTTTGCAAGGATTGGCTGTTTTAAATGGCCAGAACACCGGCAAAAATACATAAAAAAGCCGGTTCTCGGTTATTTTAAAAAACTTGGCGTAGCGCCATATAAGCTTATACGCGAAGTTGCAATTGATAAAGATGCAAAGAAGCCGCAGGAGGCTGCTGCGCCTGAAGCTACTGAACAGAAGGCGAGGCCGGAAGTCGGCATAGAAATGTTTAATGAGGGTGAAATTGTAAATATTCATGGCACCACAAAAGGAAGGGGTTTCGCCGGTGGAATTAAACGTCACGGTTGGCATGGAGGCCCTAGCGCGCATGGTTCTATGACGCACAGGCGTATTGGTTCAAACGGTGCAAACACTGATCCTGGCCGTGTTGTAAGGGGCCACCATATGCCAGGGCATATGGGAGTAGATATCAGGGTAGTTAAACAACTTAAAGTTGTAAAAATCGATAAAGAAAAACAATTACTTTTTATAGCAGGTTCTATACCAGGCGGAAAAGGCTCTATTGTTGCGGTTGAGAAGGCATAGTATGAATATAAGCGTATTAAATATAAAAGGTAAGGAAGTCGGTAAACTTGAGCTTGATTCTTCCGTGTTTGACGGAAAAGTTAGAAACAGCCTCATGCATCAGGCAGTTGTGGCTCATTTAGCCAATCAAAGACAAGGGTTAGCTTCAACAAAGACAAGAGGCGAGGTTTCCGGCGGCGGAAGAAAACCTTGGAGGCAAAAAGGAACAGGAAGGGCGCGAGTTGGCTCTACGCGTTCACCGCTTTGGCGTAAAGGCGGAATAACGTTCGGACCTAAACCGCATAGTTTCCGTAAGGACTTGCCAAACAGAATGAAAATACTTGCCTTAAAAAGCGCTCTTAACTCAAAACTGCATGATAACGAAATGATTGTTTTGGATGGTTTAAAAATAGATTCACCAAAGACAAAAGAATTTTTCGAAATAGTAAAAACACTTAAAATTAACGATTTAAGAATACGGTTTGTAGTAGGAAATTTAGATAAAAATTTAAAATTGTCTTGTCGCAATCTGCCAAACGTAGAAATTGATTCGGCAGCCAGTTTAAATACTTATTGCACCCTTGATTGTAAAAAACTAATTTTCACCAAGGATGCATTAGAGGTAGTTGAAACGAGGGTTAAGAAATGGCTGAAGTAAGCAATATCTATTCGGTTTTAAAGCACCCGCTTATTAGCGAAAAAGCAAGTAAAGATGCTGCGTTTGGTAAATATGTTTTTGTAGTTGAGAAAAACGCAAACGTTATTGAAATAAAAAAAGCAGTTGAAAAAATATATAAAGTAAAAGTTCTTAAGATAAATACTTCGGTTGTTAAGGGTAAAATTAAACGGGTAAGATACAACCAGCCCGGTCGAACCAGCGACTGGAAGAAGGCCGTTGTAACATTAAAGAAAGGTTTTGAAATTAAATTAGGTTAATCCCTTTACGGGGACGTCGCCCCAGGAGGGGCTTTAGAACATGGGTATTAAAACTTTTAAACCGGTAACTCAAACGCAAAGATTTAAGGTTAATGCTGATTTTTCCGAAATAACAAAGTCAACACCGGAGAAGTCGTTGACGAAAAGCCTGCATAAGACAGGCGGTAGGAATAACAACGGAAGAATCACTACGCGCCATATCGGCGGCGGCCATAAGCAGAAATACAGAATAATAGATTTTAAGCGTGATAAATTTGATATTGAGGCGCAAGTTGTGGCAGTAGAATATGATCCGAATAGAAGTGCCCGCATAGCTTTGCTTGAATATTCCGATAAAGAAAGAAGATATATTATCTGGCCCGATAAGTTGAGTGTCGGAGATAAAGTTTCAAGCGCTTCCGATTCACAGGTCGATATAAAGCCTGGTAATTGTATGAAGTTAAAATATATGCCGCTTGGAACATTGATACATAATGTTGAGTTAATTCCCGGCAGAGGTGCCGTTTTAGTGAGAAGCGCAGGCAGCTGGGGGCAGGTTATGGCAAAAGATAAAGGCATGGTTCAGTTACAGATGCCCTCAGGAGAAATTCGTTTGGTTAGCGAAGAAGCTCGCGCAACGGTCGGGCAAATCGGCCTTATCGAACATTCAAGTTTTATTTCAGGTAAAGCCGGCAGGACCCGTTGGCTTGGAAGGCGTCCAACCGTAAGGGGTGCCGCGATGAATCCGATAGATCATCCGCATGGCGGAGGCGAAGGAAAGGCAGGGCAAGGTAATCCGCATCCTGTGTCGCCTTGGGGTAAACCGGCAAAGGGCGGTAAAACCAGACAACCCAAGAAAATGAGCAATAAGTTTATCATTAAAAGGAGAAAATAAACAATGGGTCGCAGTTTAACTAAAGGGCCGTTCATACAGGAAAAATTACTTAGAAAGGTTCAAAAGGCGAAAGAATCGGGTGAAAGAAAACCGATAAAAACATGGTCAAGAGCTTCGGTGATTGCCCCGGAATTTGTTGGTTTAACTTTTGCAGTTCATGATGGGAAAAAACACGTTCCTGTTTTTGTGACGGAGTCTATGGTTGGCCACCGTCTGGGAGAATTCGCATTGACCAGAATTTTCCGTCAGCATGGCGGTATAAAAGCAAAGAAAGCAGTAGAAAAAACATAAAATTATGATAAGCAAAGCAGAAGCAAAATACGTAAGGATTTCGCCTTTCAAAGCAAGAATGGCAATCAGGCTCATAAAAGGCTTAAATGCAAAAAAAGCAGAAAGTATTCTTGAGGTTTTAAACCAGAAAAGCGCTTTTTTACTTAAGAAAGTTTTAAAATCGGCAATTAGCAATGCTAAGAATAAAGGTTATGAAGAAGATAAACTTTTTATTTCAAAGGTTGTTGCTAACCCGGGTCCGATGCTCAAACGGTTTCGTGCTGCTACTTTTGGAAGAGCCGGGGCAATAAAGAAAAGAACTTCTCATCTCTTGGTTGAGCTGGATACGCCGGAAAAAATAATTGAGAAGGCAAAGACAAAATAATTAAAGGAGATTATGGGTCAAAAAGTTCATCCGTATATTTTAAGAATAGGATTTGGAAAAGATTGGTTATCTCGCTGGATCAGTTTAAGAAAAACCGAATATGCCCAGTTTTTAGAAGAGGATGTACGTATACGTGAATTGATAAAAAAGAGTTATCAGATGGGTTCAATCGCGGCTATAGTTATCGAGCGCGTTTCTCCTACTTTGATACGGATAAAAATAAGAACATCCCGGCCAGGAGTAATTATCGGTAGGCGGGGCCAGGACATAGAAAGAGTTAAGTCAGAAATAGGTAAGCTTGCTAAAAAAGAAGTGATCGTAGACGTTGAAGAAGTAACAGAGCCGGCCATGGAAGCGCAGCTTGTAGCTGAGCTTATCGCGTTTCAAATGACAAAAAGAGTAAATTTCAGGCGGGCAATGAAAAAAGCTATAAGCCAGGCATTAGGTTTAGGATGTGAAGGAATAAAAATAAAATGTTCAGGCAGGCTTGAGGGAGCTGAAATCGCGAGGAACGAAATCTATAGATATGGCAAGGTTCCGCTTCAAACGTTTCGCGCAGACATCGACTACGGTTTTGGCGTAGCACGAACAACTTATGGTACTAACGGAGTAAAAGTTTGGATATATAAAGGGGAGAAACCTTTGGGCAGTTACATGATAAAACAAGAAATTGCAGAGGGCAGGTCTTAATATGTTGTTTCCGGCAAGAGTAAAATACAGAAAGTCTCAAAGAGGAAAGCGTCGAGGCCTTGCGGTAAGGGGTTCGACAGTTTCTTTCGGCGAATACGGAATAAAAGCGGTTGAATGTGCGTGGCTTAAGAGCAGCCAACTTGAAAGTGCAAGAATTATTTTAAGTAGGGCTCTTAGCCGCGGAGGAAAAATGTGGATAAGAGTTTTTCCTGATAAATCCATAACAAAACATCCTGCTGAGGCAAGAATGGGAAAGGGTAAAGGGGAAGTAGATACTTGGGTTGCAGTTATAAAAAGAGGTATGATCCTTTTTGAAATGGGCGGCATCCCGGAAGATTATGCTCGCGCGTCCTTCAGGCTAGTTGCCTATAAGCTGCCGTGTAAAACAATGTTTGTTACGAGGCGCAAATGAAGATAAAGGATATAAGAGCATTATCAAAGGAAGAATTAAGGGAAAAAATTTCCGGCCTAAGGAAAGAGCTTATGGATTTTGAATTTAAGCGTAGCGGTAATCTTGAGAAGCCGCATATTTTTAGAAATGCGCGTAAAACCATATCCAGAATTCTTACGGTGCTCAAGGAGAAAGAAAATGAAACCAATAAAGGGTAAAAGAATCCTGGAAGGAGTTGTCCTTTCGGATAAGATGCAAAAAACTATTGTAGTTACCGTAACTATGAAAATATCGCATCCTGTGTATAACAGGCTGGTCATAAAGAGAAAAAAATATAAAGTGCACGATGAAGAAAAAAAAGCAAAAACGGGCGATAGAGTAAGGATTATTGAGTCAAAGCCTTTATCAAAACAAAAATGCTTTAAATTACTTGAGGTTGTGAAATGATTTATATAAAAACAAAACTAGATGTAGCTGACAATAGCGGAGCGCGTAAGGTTTCTTTTATCGGGGTAATTGGCAAAAAAAATCGTCCTTTTGCGCTAATCGGCGATGTAATTACGGCAAATGTAAAAGAAGTGCTTCCCAATGCTGCCATAAAAAAAGGTGAAGTTGTACGGGCTGTAGTCGTAAGAACGCATCTTCCTATAAGGCGTTCTGATGGAGTATGCCTTAAGTTTGATAGCAATGCGTGTGTTGTAATAGACAAGCAAGGCAATCCCCGCTCAACAAGAGTATTCGGCCCGGTAGCAAGAGAGTTAAGAGATAGTTATAGCAAGATTTTATCTTTAGCCCCGGAAGTAGTCTAAAAAGGAATAAATTATGAGCTTAGGCATAAAAAAAGGTGATAAAGTAATTATACTTTCAGGAAAAGACAACGGCAAAAGCGGTAAGGTCCTTGAGATTTT
>JALOBR010000035.1 GCA_023228195.1 Candidatus Omnitrophota bacterium | reverse complement strand
CTCATATTTATTATGCAGCCCTTTTTTTGTTTTAAAAAAGTTATAATTGCGGCTTTCGTCATATTAAAAGTTCCGTTAAGATTTGTGTTTATAACATCGTGCCATTCTTCCGGAAGCATCATAAAAAGAGACTTGTCTTTTGTAATGCCGGCATTATTAACTAAAACATCTATTTCCTTAAAATGTGCTATTGCCTTTTCGATAACAGCGCGGCATTGACTATAATCACGCACATCTGCCTGCATACTTAAACAATCCACACCGAGATTTTTAATTTGAGCAGCTAATTCATCTGCTTCTTTCTGGCTTTTATTAAAAGTAAAGATTATATTGGCGCCTGCTTTGGCAAATGCAACGCAACAGGCTTTGCCTATTCCTCTTGAACCGCCGGTTATTATTACTGTTTTTCCTTTTAAATCATTCATAAAAGTTTTCAGTCGTCAGATTTCAGGCATCAGCTGCTGATGGCTGACTGCTAACGGCCAACATCATATCTCTCTAACACACACGCACTATTATACCCTCCGGGGCCAAAAGAAACAACTAAAGCTAATTTTACATCCTTTTTCTGCGCTTTGTTAGGAACGCAGTCAATATCGCATTCCGGGTCTTTCTCTTTGTAGTTTATCGTAGGCGGAATTACGCCATTTTTCATTGCCCCCAAACAAGAAGCTATTTGCAGGGCTGAGGAAACCGAAAGCGTTTCCCCTAACATTGATTTTATGGAACTTACTGGTATTTTTGAAAGGCTATCGCCAAAAATTTTCTGTAAAACTTTCACTTCTGTTTTATCCACTTCAAACGAAGAATTAGCGCAGCTTGAAATATAATCTATATCGCCTGTCGCAACGCCCGCCTCATCCAAGGCTTTCATAATAGCTTTTTCAAGGCCGTTTCCATCAGGGTGAATTTTTGCTATCTTAAAACCGTCGAAGTAGCACGACACACTTCGTATCTTTGCTAAAATTTCAGCCTGACGCGCTTGCGCGGTTTCGGCTCGCTCGATAGAAAAAACAGCGGCAGCCTCTGAAAGCAACGGCCCGTTTCTGCGTTTGTCAAATGGGCAACTAATCATTTGCCCATTTATTCCAGCCATATAGCCTAATTTAAAAAAACCAAAAAATAAAGAAAGCGCGAGCGATTCAACTGCTCCACAAAAAACCGTTTTGGCCTTGCCTGTTTCAAGCATCATAAGCGAATATTTCAGAGCTTCTAGCCCGGAAGTATACCCCGTGCTTATGGAAGCATTAAACCCCTGGATATTAAAACGTATAGACACCTGAGAAGAAGCTGCGTTTAAAACAGTTGAAGGAAAAAGCGCGGGATTTGAAAAATCCAACCCTTCTTTAAGGACTTCTCTATCGAATTCAATCATAGACCATAAATGAGGAAAGGTTGTGCCGGTTACAACTCCGATATCGTCAGTATTTGACTCGGTTATTTCCAGCTTCGCGCTATCTATGGCGAACTTAGCCGCAGTCATTAGAAAAAGTGAACTTCTGTCTAAATTGCGCAATCCTTTTTGGCCGAGAAAAACCTTGGGATCAAAATTTTTGATTTCTCCGCCGGAATTAACGGAAAATTTATCCGTCGAAAAAGACTCAATTTTAGAAATCGCGGAATGGCCTTCTTCAAGCGATTTCCAAAACGCTTCTTTTCCTATGCCATTAGGAGCAACGACGCCAAGCGAACTTATTACAAATTCCTGTTGTCTCATTCTAAGTATTCTATCTTTTTACTAATCAGTCAAAAACAGCCTATCGAATGAAATGCAATATGTCTATGTAGGACTTAAGTATTTTAACGTAAATTTACGTTTTGTAAACCCCGTTTACGCACAGATTAGCACAGATGGCAAATCACAGATGGTCACAGATGAGAAAGTACAAATCACAGATCCCAAACATCAAATAAATTCCAATGCTTCAATGACTGGAATTTCAAACCTAAAGCGCTTGAAATATTGGAATTTAGGAAATTGGAACTTATTCCCCGCGACACTAAATCCCCGCCTTTTTAACCCAGCAGGGCGGTAGAGTGTGCCGCTTCGAAATTAGCCGTGCTAATACCACGGCCTTTAGACCGAGATATTATGGATGGCTTTATTTAGAATTTGGTTCTTGGTGCTTGGAATTTCATAATTATCTGCGATCATCCGCTTGCAAATTTGCGATTATCTGCGTGTTAAAAAAGTAAACGCTTTCATAAATATGCCTACAAAGGATTGAATATGTATATATAAAAATGTTATTTTTGATATAGGCTCTCGTAAGAGGGCCAAAGCCACGGACCCTCTCCCTGTTTCGGGGGGAGGGTGTCTTTTTGTATAGGTTACAAAAGTTACGGATGTTACGGGAAGTTACGAATGTTACAGTTAAAACTTAGTGTTTTACATAACCTTCGTAACCTGCGTAACTTTCGTAACACTCGTAACTATTTAAGGAAAATCTTCCCCAAATGCTCTGCTTTCAAAATCTTTAATGCCTCACGTACCAGCTGCCTATTTTTTGGATTCTTGTGCTGAATAAGAGCTCTTTGCATTTTTCGCTCTTTAAATGTCTTTGCGCTATAAACACGCTCGGAAGTTATGGGATTTACGCCTGTATAGTAAAGGCAGGAAGCAAAAGTCATCGGCAATGGTATAAAATCCTGAATCTGTTCGGGGTTAATTCTTCGTTTTGAAAGATACAAAGCAAGCTCAAGCGATTCTTTCAGGCCGGATGCCGGGTGGCTCGCGATAAAGTAATTAACGAGATATGTTTTTTTCCTAATCTTTGTATTTATCTTATCGAGCTTTTTAAGGAATTTCTCATACGAAGAAACATAGGGCTTATTCATATTCCTTAAAACCGTCTCAACTATATGCTCAGGTGCCACTTTCATCTGCCCGCTTATATTGAATTTACAAACCTGGGTTAAATACTCTTCCGCATTGTCTTCGGTTAATAGGTCGTACCTGAAACCGCTGCTGATAAAAACATGCTTAACTCCGGGAATCTGCGCAATTTTTCTGTATAGCTCTACGCTTTTTTTATATCCTAATTCAAGATTTTTGCATTGGGAAGGATTTACGCAGCTTTTATTTTCACAAAAACCTAAATTTTTCCAGCGTCCACAGCTCGCCTGATACAAATTTGCCGTTGGCCCGCCGATATCGGTTATTGTTCCTTTAAAATTTTGCATTTGGGAAATCAATCTTGCTTCTTTCAAAATAGATTCTTCGCTACGGCTCTGAATTATGCGGCCCTGATGCATATAAAGCGAACAAAAACTGCACATACCACAGCAACCCCTGTGAGACGTTATTGAAAAACGTACAGTCTCAAAGCCCTTAATTCCTCCAAGCTTATCGTAGACGGGGTGCCAGTTTCTCGCGTAATTAAGCCCGTATATGCGGTCAAGATCATCTGTTGACAACGGATATGCCGGCGGCAGTTGAACAATAAATCTATCAGCATGCTTTTGAGCTATTGATTTTGCGCTAAAGGGATTCATTTGAGAAAAAATCTCGCGAAATGCTAAATTATATTTATTGTTGCTTTCTTTGATTTCCTCAAACGAAGGAACAAGCTTATAATCTTTTAGAAGGGTTAAATCTTTTCGCACAATTACTGTTCCGCGTATATCATTAAGGGAATGCGCGCTTTCCCCGCTTTTAAGGCGCTTTGCTATTTCGAGCGTTTGTATCTCCCCCATTCCATAAACTAAAATATCTGCCTTTGAATCAAGGAGCACGGAACGCCTGGGTTCATTGTCCCAATAGTCATAATGAGCCAGCCGCCTCAAGCTTGCTTCAATGCCGCCTAGCACTATCAAGCAATCTTTGTGGGCCTCTCTTACTTTGTTCGCGTAAACTATTAAAGCCCTGTCCGGACGCAAACCTGACCTTGAACCGGGAGAATAATCATCCACAACCCTTGGACGCTTGTTAGCGGTATAATTTGCAACCATTGAATCAACGTTACCGGCGGTAATTGCGAAGAAAAGTTTAGGCCGGCCCAGCTTTAAAAAATCATCCGTGCTGCGCCAATTAGGCTGAGCGATAATACCGACTTTAAACCCTTCGGCCTCAAGAACTCTTCCGATAATAGCCGCGCCGTAAGAAGGGTGATCCACGTAAGCATCGCCCGTTACGATAATTATATCGAGCTCTTTTATGCCCAACTTTTTTAAATCCTGCTGACAAATAGGTAAGAAATTTAAACTCATATCGTTTTTTAAAGCTTTAATCCTCGCGGCGTAAATCCCCGCCTTTTTAACCCAGCAAGGCAATCTGGTAACTAAGCCGGGGATTCATAGAAGGCTTCATTTATTTATTACAATTAAATGAAGAATCCGCCAGATGAATTTAATTGCCGCCAACACGGCAATCTCATATCATAAATGTTAACACTATATTATAATTCAAGTTAATCAAAATGAAATAGCTTTCTGTAATAGCTTATGCTTGCTATAATTGTTTTATGGAGATAGAAATACAAAAACTTGTTTATCCCGGTAAAAGCTTTTCAACATATAACGGTAAGGTGCTTTTTACCGATGAAGGCCTCCCCGGAGAAACTGTTGAGATAAAAACGGTTAAAGAAAAAAACACTTACATCGAAGCAATAACTTTAAATATACTTAATGCTTCAAACAAACGGGTAGAGCCGTTATGCCCGCATTACAAGACATGCTCGCCTTATCAATATATGGACTACAGCTATCAACTGTTAATCAAGGAAACTCAGATAAAAGAAATTTTTGCGCACAACCTTAAAATAGAGCTTAAAGACTTCAAAATTAAACAATCACGAAAAATATGGGGATACAGAAATAAATTGCGCCTTCATTTACTATGGAAAAATGACACAGCTTATCTGGCGTATCACTCCCTGCAAGCGCATAATGAATTTGTGCCGATAAGTGAGTGCCATCTTGCTTCAGAAAATATGAACAAAGCCCTCGCGTTTTTAGTTGAAACCATCAATAAGCATAAACTTAAATTTATAGAAGAAGTTGAAATAAAAGAAAATACTTTAGCAAAAATATTAATAGTTTTTTTTGGTAAGTCCTCCTTTAATTATAAAAACTTTGATAAACACTTCGATGAAATGGGTAAAAAATTCTCGCTCGAAGGGATAACATATATCTCAAAAGACAGGCTTCAGGAAACTTTGCTATACGGAAAAAATTATATAGAAGAAAAAATCGGAGATAAAACCTTTCAGATAGGCGGGCAATCATTTTTCCAGATAAATATCGATGCCCTTAAGCTGCTTATTTTGGATATGACTGAAGCAATTAAGCTACGGGGGTTTAAAGCGGTCGCTGATTTGTACTGCGGCATAGGAACATTCGGCATAATTTTCGCAGATAAGGCGGAAAAAGTATTAGGCGGAGAGATCCTGGAAGAAAATATTTTTTTTCTTAAGGAAAATATAAAAATAAATCACATAAATAACTACAGTTTATATAAGGGGGCAAGCGAAAATATAATAGACAGAATTTTAAAGGAAAAAATAGATACTTTGATAATTGACCCGCCAAGAAAAGGAATTGGCAAGGAAATGTGTGAACGTTTAGCTGAAAATGGGCCCAAGCATATCTTTTATGTATCATGCGACCCGATAACATTGGCCAGAGACTTAAAAACACTTCTGCAAAAATACGAATTGACCGCGATACACGGTTACGATTTCTTCCCGCACACGCCGCACATAGAAACCTTCTCGATCCTGGATAGAAAGTAAAAAACGTTATGCGGATAAAACTTCTTTTATGGAGCGCGTTATAAATTTCGCGTCTTTATTATTCAAGAATATATTTGTAGACAAAGTCAGCTGCCTTTTTGAAAAATCACGCGCAAAGCCGCAGTCATCGCAGATAATCCCCTCTTTTAAGTAAGAATAATCGCAAATAGCATTAAGATAAACGATTGAAACACCAAGCCCGCAACTACCTATTTTCGTAAATAGTTCATTCCTCTTTTTTGCGTCATCGAAAAGCAGAACCAAAAAAGGATATGTTGCGTAATCTCTTGAATCCTCTTGTATTATTTTAACCCCTTTTACCGCGCGTAAAGCTTCAATATAGAATAACGCTTTTTCTCGTTGTCGTTGAATTTCTTTTTCCAGACGGTAGAAGCTTTTATGCCCCAATGATTTTCTAAACCCGGAAACACTGTGGGTATCGAAATTAGTATCATATTCTTCGCCGAATGCCTTAGCCTGATTCTTGCCTAAATTCCAGAAAATCTGCGGCAGCCTAAAGACAAACCAGAAAAGTCCCGGACGATAAAACATCCAATAACCAAAAAGCTCGGCGATTTTGATAATTTCCGAAAAATGGTTTTTGCGAACAAATTGTTTTAGCGTATTTGCAACAATTTCCGAATGCTCTTTTCTATTTACAACAAGCACTCCGCCTTCATATATCGTAAGGCCTTTCCCCCTGCAAAGACTGAAAAAAGAAAAATCACCGAGTGTGCCGCATTTTTTTTCTTTATATCGTGCCCCTAACGCTTGGGCGCAATCTTCTATGGTAAATATTTTATGAACCTCAGCTATTTCTTTTATCCTGTCAAAATCTAACGCGATACCCCCTAAATGAACCGCAACTATCGCTAAGATATCGCCATCTTCCGAGCATAAAGCCTTAAGCTTGTCATAATTAAAATCAAAACTATCTTTATTTATATCGCATACTTTGATGCGTAAGCCCGCCTTTTGCGCGGCAAGCGCGACCAATGGGCACACATAGGAAGGTATGATTATGGTTTTTCTAGGGGATATTTTCTTAAGTGACTCAAGTATAAGGTATAAAGCAGCAGTGCCTGAATATGTTATATATAGATCCTCAACATTAAGGTATTTTTTAAAATCATTCTCCAGGCTTCCGCCGTCACTCTTAAAGACTAAATCCTTAACACGAAATGGCCAGCCGCCGGTTGGAGGAATTTCTTTAAAAATAGGCATATTATAAATTAAATCAGATAAATTTATATGAAACAGAATAACTTTATGATAGAATATTTCGAATCAAATTTTCTACTGTATATTATAACACCAAAAACCGGAACCCGCACAGGCAAAGGGATTAAATGTTTAGAAAAAAACTGACCTTTAAAATACTCTTATTTCTTATTTTATCAGATATTCTGGAAACTTTCATACAATTCTGTTTTAAAAAAAGCACCCTTCCCGCGACAGGCTTTGGCGTTACAAACCTAACTAACGCTTTAGCTTTTATGAAAATTGTTTTAGCCTCTCCGTTTTTATGGCTGGGTATTTGCACTGTTTTGGTAATATTCGTTATCTGGTCAACAATACTTTCTAAGATAGACTTAAGCGTAGCCGTTCCGGTTGCAAGTTTTAGCTACATACTGGTACCTGTATGTTCAATCGTGTTTCTCAAAGAAACAATCAGCCCATTACGATGGGCTGGAATATTTTTCATACTATCGGGAATAATACTTACTTCCTTAAGCAGTAAAGAAAAAATAAATGAATCCTAATATTTTACTTATTTTAGGTTTAATCGCCATAAGCAACACTTTCGATACGGCGAGAGAGTTATTCTTAAAATCAGCCATTAACGGCCTTGATGCTGAAAGCCCAAGAGATATACGCAGCCTCATAAAGTTTATATCCAGGCTTTTAAGGAAACGCAGGGTGTGGGTAGGCTTTTTATGCAGTATACTTTCGCTTCTTTTTTACCTGCTGGTTCTTTCGAAGGCTGATTTAAATTTTGCCTTTTCCCTGGACAGCATGCATTATATATTTATCGCTGCCAGCGCGAAATTGATTTTAAAAGAAAAAGTCGGCGCCAGCCGATGGTTTGGAACGTTGTTTGTGGTAATAGGAATAATTCTGGTTACGTTAAGCTAACCCGCATACAAAAAATTCCAAATCCCAAATTCCAAGCACTAAATAAATTCCAATCACCAAATGACCAAAATTCCAAACAAAATGAGTTTGGAGCATTAGGTATTGAAACATTGTAATTTATTGGAATTTTATGTTTGGAATTTCGTAATTATCTGTGATTAATCTAAGAATTTTAAAGCAAGTTCTGCCGCATCAATACCCGAAAGGAAACATGCTTGGATTCCTGCGCCGGGACGGGTCCAGGCGCCTGCAAGAAACAATCCTTTTATGCAGGTTTCCTGGCCCAACCTGAACATTCCCGATTGTTTTACTGAATGAGCAAAACCATAAATTGCCCCTTCAGGTGAAAGCGTGTAGCGGTACATTGTTTTTGGAGTAGCTACTTCCATAAGTTCTATATGGTTGGATAATCCGGGAAGCAATTTCTCCGCCCATTTTATCAATCTATCCGCAATCATTTTTTTCTTTTGTTTATATTCTTCGTCAGTTAAACCTTGCCAATTTTTATACGAATCGAATGTCATAATAAGAAGTGTCCCTTTGCCTTCTGGCGCGAGTGATGGATCTAATTGCGCGTGATCAACAATTTCAATAAAACAATTATTACCTTCCGCGCTTATGCTGTCGCTAAAACTTTTTTCATGATCATAACTGGAATTTAAAGAAACCATGAAATTACTCATTCCTAATGTTTTGGCGGGTACTGTTAATCCTAAATACACCTGGAATACCGACACTGACTTCTCCAATTTTGCCAACTCTTTATCGTATTTTTCCCTAATTACCGCGTCATCGATAAGTTCGGCTAAAGTTTCGATCGCGTTTGCGTTGGAAATTACCGTTTTTGCGAAAAATTTCTCACCCCTATCAGTGATAACGCCTCTTGCGCATTTTTTTTCAATAATTATTGTCTTAACGGTTGTATTATATTTTATTTCAGAGCCGTTTTGTTTTATCTTTTCCGAAATTTTATTAAAAAGCTGGCTGTATCCGCCTTTTACATAATAGTTTTTTTCGAACCAATAAGCTTTCAAAATAATCAGGAAATATAACGCGGAAAGCTCACTTGGAGGGAGCCCGATAAATCTCCACAAATCCGCTATGATACTTTTTAGCTTCTCATCTTTCAAGCATTTATCAAATAACTCAGTTACCGTAAGGCTCGAAAGCTTTATAACTTCCGGATAAATGAATGGGCTTAAAATAAGCTGCAAAACGAGCGGTAATTTTGAAGCGCAAAAACTATCGAATTGTTTATGGAATTTATCCAATCGCAGGAAAAGTTTATCTATATTTTGACATTCCTCCGGAAATTTGTTTTTCAGAAAATTAAGGAAATTTTCTTTGTCAAAATCAATAACAAAATCGTGCTCCGGGTAAATTATGCGGCAGAAATCTTTAAGCTCTATGAAATCTATAGTTTTATCGATGCCAAATTCTTCAAAAAAACCCCGAATCTCTCCCTCGGGGCCAAGGCCGCTTACACAATGCATTGCTGACTCAAAAGTAAAGCCGCGCCGGGTAAAACTTGTTGCGCAGCCGCCGGGCACAGGTTGCCTTTCAATGACCAAAACTTTTTTTCCGCTTGCTGAAAGCTTAAGAGCAGAAGACAACCCGCCCACCCCCGCGCCTATAACTATTGCATCGTATTCCATTTAAATAAAAATGTTTCTAGAACCTGGATATAAATTTCAGCGTCTCGCTGGCGACACGTTCTTTTTCTTTATCGATTACAATCATATGGTAAGAATCTTCAAGCACGGTAAACGATTTGTCTGGTGAGCCAATGTTCCTAAATACATACTCAGCGTTTTTAAGGCTTGTCATATCGTCCTCTTTAGCATGAATTATGAGGATAGGCGTTTTTACCTGAGGTAATTCTTTTTTTACTACTTTCGAAAATTTATGAAGCTGATAAAGGCTTGCCAACGGAAAAAAAGGGCTTCCGAACATAATAACTTTTTCATTCGGATTGCTTTTGCCTGCTTTACTGTAGAAAGCGTGAATAGTGTTTCGTAAGCTTTCATCCTTGAGGCCATAAGGTGGATTCTCTCTTATGTCTATTCTATTACGAAAATACGGTATGTGCCAGGCGAGCGGAAGTAAAACTTGGCCCTTATGCACTGCCCATCCGTCATAAAAGAATGTTGGGGCGAATGCAATAATGCCAGCAACATCATCGGGGAATTGCGCAGCAAGATGCATGGAAACCAACGCGCCCATAGACAAACCTGCGACGAAGACTTTTTCGTGCTCTTTTTTAAGCGCCTTAAAATCTTCACTGCACAAAGCTGTAATTTCCTGCCAGGTAGCCTTTTTAAGTTCTTCCAGGCTTGAACAGTGATGCGGAAGGGTGTTGCAAAGGACAGTGTATCCGGCTTTATTAAAATATTTTGCCAGATAACGCATTTCAGAAGGCGTACCGGTAATGCCATGGACGAGTAGAATTGCGTTTTTGCCGCCCTTTAGAAATATTTTATATTTTTCGCTAGATGGTTCCATATGAATTTTTGTATTATATCATGTATAGACACAAATTGCCAAGAATGAAAAACGAATGACCACAAATAAATGCATCTTATATTCGTGACTATTCGTATCCAATTCGTGGATATTCGTGTATTTTTCCCATGGTAATTCGTGCAAAATTTGATATACTTAACTTTATGCAAAACACCAACCAGGAATTAATATTCAATATAACGAACGCCCTGCGTGAGATACCGGAAAAAGAATGGAAAAGGCTTTTTCCGAAAGCTACAATCGAAGACTATGGCTACCATAAAACACTCGAGGAATCACGCTTAAAAGAATTTTCAATATCTTATCTTACGGCAAAGCGCGGCAACATTTTAGTTGCGATAATCCCCTTCTTTACCATGGACTTCTCGCTGACAACTCTTATACGCGGCCCGCTTCAACGGATAATTCTTTCTATACGTAAATTATTTAAACGGTTTTTAATGATGCGCTTAATTTTCATTGGAAGCCCGACCGCGGAAGAGCTTTACATAGGAATATCAAAAGAAGAAAACAAGACCGGTATCTTTTTAAAAGCATTAGATAAAATCTATGAATTTAGCCGTATTAAAAAAATAAAAACAATACTAATATATAATCTAACCAATAAACATGCTGAGCTTAGCAAACATCTAAGAAATAGTGGCTTTACGGCGATGGAAGACCTTCCCACAACACGCCTTGAAATAAAAGAAAAAAACTTTGAGGACTACATAAGCAAGTTGGGTTCAAGCACCAGAAAAGACGTAAGAAGAAAACTTCGCAAATCTGCCGAGCTTACGAAACTGGAAACTGAAGTCATTGATAATATCGACAATATAATCGATGATATTTATCAATTATACATGAATAATTTTAACGATTCTGACATACGTTTTGAAATGCTGACCAGGGATTTTTTTCTAAACATCTGCCGCAATATGCCGGGGGTTGCAAAATATTTCATTACCAGGAGCGAAGGAAAAATTATTGCTTTTAATCTATGTTTTATTAAGGAAGATACCTGCATCGATAAATTCATAGGCTTTGACTATTCAATTGCCCTTAAATATCACCTTTACTATACTACGTTTGCCCACAATATCGATTGGTGCATTAAAAATGGTATTCATTTTTATCAGCCCGGGCAGGGTGACTACGACGCTAAAATACGCCTTGGCGCCAGCCTGATTCCTCTGTCGATATACATCAAAAGCTTTAACCCGATGCTTAATCTTTTAATGAAACCCATCATTAAAACAATAGCGCCTAAAAAATTCGACCCTGCCTTAAAAAACCTGGGAAAATACAAAAATCTGAAAATTGAAAGTTAAATTATTTCAGGATTGAGTTAAGAATTTTTAAATTCGTAGTTTCATTTACCGAAACTATTTCGGAAGGCTCAACTTGCGCCGTGATTTGCTTTGGATGGTCTATTAATGAAAGAAATCTTTTTATGGGGTTTTTAATTGTAATTGGTGAATATTCTCCGGTGATATCCATACCAACTATATTTTTTTCTTCTTTTATCATCGAAAGTGCGTTAAGCAGCCAATCGATAGGCATTGCGCCCTGTTCCCAATTTGTTAACGCATAAGCGCTCAAAAGGCAATCTTTATCGATGCTCACGTACACATCGTCTACCGGCATATTTCTCAGTAATTCCCTTACAAAATTCCCGCTTTTTTCTTTCAAATTATTCCAATATATAGTTGAACCAAGAATATCCCGCTTAACCGTAAGGCAATTGGCATCTTTAAGATAGCGAAAATATGTTCTTGAGGAACGCCTCTCGTAAGGAAAAATTTCCAGCTTTCCTCTTTCCAGGTTATTAAGATATGCGCTAGCTAAACCGCG
>JALOBR010000034.1 GCA_023228195.1 Candidatus Omnitrophota bacterium | reverse complement strand
GTTACGAACTTGGTGATTTTTTCAGCGATAGTTATGCTCGCTGCTTACAGTTTCAGCCGTCTTGGCATTGATATGCTTCCTGAAGTTGAGCCTCCGGCAATAACTGTAATTTCTTCATATCCGGGAGCAAGCCCTGAGGATGTTGAAATAAAAGTTACTGAGGAACTTGAAAACCAGCTTGCAACCACACCCGGACTTGAAAAAATGACTTCTGTATCTGCGGAAGGTGTTTCCCTGATTACACTTAAGTTCATTTGGGGAACCAATATCGATGAAGCTTCAAATGATATACGTGACCGTATTGATTTGTCTAAAAGGTATTTACCGGATATTCCCGACGAAATGGACAATCCTTATATTTTTAAGTTTAATACGGCAAATATCCCGATTATATATTTAGGTATAACGGCGAAGCAAACTTACCCGGAACTTTATGATATGGTTGATAAACGCCTTGGGGATGCGCTTCGCCAGTTACCGGGGGGAGGGACGGTCCAAATACAGGGGGGAGGGCTTGAGCGCCAGATTAATATTTTTGTCGATAAAGAAAGGCTAGAGGGGTATGGCTTTTCCATACTCGATATCAAGAATGTTTTAAAAAGAGAAAATATTACTCAGCCTGTTGGTAATTTGAAAACCGGTCTAACCGACTACCTCATACGTCTTCCCGGAGAATTCATGACTCCCGATGAAATTAATCTGGTTATTTTAGGTAAACGTAACGGCAAAGTCATCTATCTTAGAGATGTAGCCAGAATGGAAGATTCTTTTAAGGAAGTAACCAGCGAGGTGCGTATAAACAAGCAGCCCGGCGTAATGTTGATGGTGCAGAAGCAAAGCGGCACCAATACCGTTGAGGTCGCCGGTCGCGTAAAAGAAAGGCTGAAAAGTTTAGAAAAGAACTTTCCGGCGGACGTTAAGATAAATACAATTTTCGATACCTCAAAAGATATCATGAATTCAATCAATTCTTTAAAGTCTTCAGTATGGCTTGCTGTGATTCTTGTAATTTTCGTCGTCTGGTTTTTCCTGCGCAGCGCCGCTCCCAGTATGATTGTTGCTTTAACTATACCGTTTTCTCTGCTTATAAGTTTTATTTATCTTTTTTTAAGCGGAAAGACTATTAATACGATAAGCCTTTCTTCGATAGCAATAGCTTCGGGCATGGTGGTTGATAATGCAATAGTTGTAGTTGATAACGTTCACAGGCGGCTTGAAAGGGGAAACCGGCCAACGGAGGCAGCTATTTTTGGCACATCAGAAATGTTTATGGCGATTGCAGCTTCCACCCTTACAACTGTTGTCGTATTTATGCCTATGCTTTTTATACCGGGCGTTGTCGGTATTATGTTTGGTGAGCTCGCGGTCATAGTTATAGTTACTTTAGTCGCTTCGCTCTTTACTGCTTCTACACTTAGCCCAATGCTTTGTTCAAAATGGATGCGTAGCGACAATGGTAACCCCAAGAAAAAAATGTTTTCCTGGTTTTATGAAATATCAGAAAAAATGTTTAAATCCTGGGAGGATTTTTACGCTAGATTGCTCGGTTGGAGCATGCGTCATAAAAAAACCGTGCTTCTCGGATTCGTGATTGTATTTATCTTAAGTATTTTCTTGACGCCTTTTATCGGCAATGAATTTATGCCCGAAGAAGATACCGGTGATTTACGTATAACAGTATCTCTCCCCATAGGAACACGGCTTGAAGAAACTGATAAAGTCGCACAAAAAATAGAAGAGATTTTTAAAACTGAATTGCCGGAAGCGATATTCTATTATGCCAGAAGCGGTACGATCACGGGTGTCGGCAGGCTTATGGGCCAGAATTCCGGAACCCACGTTATAGCTGCAGGAGCAAAACTTGTCCCTAAAGATAAACGCAAACGTTCTGTGTTTGAAGCAGCGAAAAAAATAAGGGACAAAATAAAAAATATCCCCGGTGTCATTAAGACCGACGTTGGAACCGGCAACCCCATAGACAGGTTAATTACCGGCACCGGAGGAAAAAATATACAGTTTGAAATTATAGGTCATTCATTTGAAGATACAGACGCTTATGCGCTTCGTGTAAAACAAATCCTGGAAAAAATACCGGGCGCCGTAGATGTCACTGTATCGCGAGACGTAAATCGTCCAGAGCTTAAAGTAGAAGTTGATCGGGAAAAAGCAGGCGCATTAGGGCTTGATATGACGACAATTTCGAATTCCCTGAAAACATTCATCGAAGGATCAATCGCGACCAAATACAGAGAAAAAGGGGAAACTTACGATATTTATGTCCGGCTTGAAGAATATTCCCGCGCAAACCTTCAGGATATAGAAAATCTTCCCATAATTCTTCCGCGCCTGCAGGAGAAAACACAAGCTTCGCAAGTGGTAGCAGACTTGGAGGCATTAAAAGGCACGGCAATAAAGCCGATAAAGCTATCGAATATTGCAAAAATTTACGAAACAACCGTTCCCGATTCAATAGATCGTCAGAACCGCGAAAGGGTGGTAAAGGTTGAGGCTAATGCTTACAAGCGTTCTTCCGGAAAAATAGTAGAAGATTTAAAAAAAGAACTTGATAAAATAACGTTGCCTCAGGACGTAATGATAAATTTTGGAGGAGCAGCAGAAGAGCAGAGAAAAGCATTCATGGATTTATTGCTTTTGCTTTTATTGGGCGTTGCTCTTGTTTATATGGTTATGGCGGCGCAGTTTGAGTCTTTGCTTGATCCTTTCATAGTTATGTTTTCAATCCCTTTTACTTTTACCGGAGTAATCTGGGGATTTTTATTGACTGGTACAACCCTAAGCGTTATTAGTTTCTTGGGTGTAGTAATGCTTATGGGCATCGTGGTTAATAATGCCATAGTTTTGATAAGTTATATAGAAATATTACGAGCAAGAAAATTCTCACTGTATAACAGCATAACCCTTGGAGGAAAAGATAGATTGCGGCCGGTACTTATGACTACAATCACGACACTTGTAGGGCTGCTGCCGCTTGCTATTTCAAGAGGCGAGGGTTCAGAGATTTGGCAGCCTTTAGGCGTAACCATGATCGGAGGGCTTACAGTCTCTACGCTTGTTACCTTGTTATTCGTGCCTACGCTTTATGCGGTGTTTCATCGTTCGGAAGCGCAGATTAGCACAGATAAAAATCACAGATAATCACAGATATGAAATTCCAAATCACAAATTTCAAGCATCAAATAAATTCCAATTATCAATATTCTAAAACCAAAGCGTTTGGGCATTAGAATTTTGTAAATTGGAACTTATTTAGAATTTAGCATTTCGTGCTTAGAATTTATATTGTCTGTGCCCACTCGCTTTTTAATCTGCGATCATCTGCGCAGAAAAGGAGATTAAGATGAATCTAAAGATGGTAATGATTGTTTACAATGAAGCAATTGATGCAGAAGTAATGGAAATTATGGAGGGCTGCGCTCTTAAAAATTATACAAAAGTTATGGGTGTTTATGGCAGCGGTGAAATATCCGGAATACATCTTGGCAATGATATCTGGCCGGGGAGAAACAATATCTTGCATATTTGTTGCGAAAATTCCCAAGCGCAAAAAATATTATCCTGCGTAAAAGAGCTTCGTAAAAAGCTCGGTAAAGAAGGCGTAAAAGCATTTACCTGGAACCTAGAAGATGTTACATAAATTAAATTCAGTTATTATTTGGCTATAAATTCATGTTTGTGGTAGTATACTAAAAGCACAAAACTTAAAAATATCATTTTAGGATGTATTCATGAAATATAAACACGCTTTGTTCCTGAATCCTTACATCGAGAGCCACGCAACCAGCGTAATGAAGCTCTTTCCTCCAACTGGCCTCGAATATGTTGCTGCCAGCGCGAAAGGGTGCGTCGATAAAATAACACTGTTTGATTTACGTTATGAAAAAGATTTAACCAATCCTGTAAACCTGCTTGATTTCATAAGAAAAGAAATTGATGTTATTTGTGTAACCATCGGCTGGGACAGGCAATTTAAAGAAATTTGCGGTTTGCTTTCCTGTATGCCCCAGGATATTCCTCTGATTGTCGGCGGGTACAAAGCCACAGAAATGACAGAAGAACTTTTTAAAACCTGCCCGCCGATTAAAATTATCGTGCGCGGCGAGGGCGAAGAAACAATAAAAGAAATATTTAAAGGCATTCCGTTAAAAGATATTTTAGGCATTTCATATAGGCAAGATGGAAAAATAATCCATAACGCCAACAGGCCGCTATCTAATGTAGATGCCATTTTGGCTCCGGACCGTTCCTTAAGAAATAATGACTACCGGCTTACGGTAAATGGCGTTAACGTGATGAACCTTACTTTTGATTCGGTGCTAAGCGCGAGGGGTTGCCCGTATAATTGCAAGTTTTGTACTTTTAATTTGAATCCTCTTGGGCAGAAAAGAACCTATGCGGCCCGCAGCGTTAACTCTGTCATAAAAGAACTGAAAGAGATAGATGCGAAAGTGGTGCTTTTCAGCGACGACAATCTTTTTACCGATATAAAGAGAGCCAAGGAACTTTGTGACGCGATAGTTGAACATAAAATAAAAAAACGTTTTGTTGCTCAGGCGCGCTTGGAAATAGCAAATCATCCCGATCTTTTAGAGAAAATGGTAAAAGCAGGATTTAAAGCCCTTCTGTTAGGAGTAGAGTCGCCTCATGACCGCATATTGAAACAACTGGATAAAGGTTTTAACTCCGCAACCATAAGAAAAGCTTTCAAAGTGCTTAATAAATACCCCATCTATTACAGCGGCTACTTTATCTACGGTAACATCGGCGAAACAAAAGAAGAAATGCTTTATATCTCCCAGTTTGCCAAGGAAATTGGCGTTGATTCCATAGCCTGCAATAAACTGCGTATAGAAAAATTTTCTCCCCTTAGGTCTTTAGCGGAAAACACGCCAGGTTATCATATCACCGAGAGGGGGGAGCTTTATTCCGACATGTATGATTACCCCGCGCTTAAAAAAATCGGCAGGACCATAAAATTTTCTTTCTATACCCCCTCAAGGTATGTAAAAATATTATGGAAAAACATATGCGTAACTAAATTTTTTACCTTTGGAGAAGTTTTGTCTCTTTCTATCGTTATACCCCGCTTGATTGTCGCTGCCATAAAACGGGAAGTTCAAAAAGGCCGGCTTGTTGATTCTCTCAAGAGAACTTTTCTCAGTAACAGAGCTTAACGTAATTTTCCCCACGCCAAGCTTTCTTGTAATTGACAAAAATCAAATTAGCTCTATATTATAGTCTAGTTTTTTCTAGATTTACAGTTTGCCCTAAAAGCTAGTTGTTTAGGGCAAAAGGCGTAATCAGAGTTGCCTCAGGGGGCTTCAGTATGCAAGAAAAATATTATTCTCTTTTAAGGCGCATTTCTTTCTGGCTGTTTTCCTTGGCGTTTGTTATTTTAACCCCGGTAATAGTATATTATTCCCTGGGCTATAAATTCGACATAAAATCGAAGAAATTTTTAAAAACTGGCGCACTCTCAATAAAAACTTTCCCTCGTGCGATAACGGTTTATCTTGACGGGAGAAAAATTGACGAGTTGACCCCTAGCACTATACGGGAACTTATGCCGCGTAAATATGACTTAGTCCTGGAAAAGGAAGGGTTTTATTCATATCGTATGGAAATTGAGATAAGACCGTCGTTAGTTAATAACGTAGATGTATTTCTTATTCCTAAGATTAGGGGGATTGAAAAAATAAAATTTAATTTTAATATTTATAAATTTTTCGTAATTAAACAAATATTTACAGAAAAAATATTGGTTTTTACTGATAGAGGAATCTATTTTCTAGATCCTTACTGGGAAGGCGCAAAAAAAATATCAAAACAGGTTTTTACGGAAGCTTTGGCTAACTCCATACAGGGAGTTATAGAAAATAATAATAAGCTTATTTTCTGGAACAGTAAAAACGTCTGGATTGTTGATGCCTCTAATGGGAAAACCTTAGACGCTAATATAGCCAGTCTTTTCTATACGGCGGAAAGGAATATAAAAGATGTATTTTTAGGTCTTAAAGATCGATACGTTATCGTTAATGACGGTTTAAAGGTTATTGTTTTGGATATGGATAATTTAGGCGTAAGTTTTGAAATCTACACGCTTAATAATGCAAATTCAAAAATATTTTATGATACACGTTCCGAAACTCTTTACATAAGAGATAAATTGCCGCAAACAGATACTTTTAGCCTTTTTAAAATAGAAATAATGCCGCTTATAGGGGAGAGGCTTTCCGATGAAAGAAGAAAAGATTAAGCGAATTCTTGAAATTATACCAGGGGCTCTTAGCTGGTTCATGATTTCTTTTCTTATCGTCCTTTTTGTCTTTAAGCCGCTAAGCGCAATAGTTATTGTAATAATATATCTTCTTTACTGGGTTACCAGGCTTCTTTATTCAAGCATGCTTTTGTTAATGGCTCATCAAAGGATGCGTTCCAAAAGAAATAATGATTGGCTTTCTATGTGTAAAGCGGCAGAGTCTGATTTGAAATTCGAAAATATAATCCATGTAGTTCTCTACACGGTTTATAAAGAGCCGCAGGAGTTAATAGTTGGCAGCCTAAAATTTTTAAAAGAGATAGATTATCCGGCAGGTAAAGTTATAGTAGTTTTGGCGGGAGAAGAAAGAGCAAGGGATAGTTACGATAAGCTTCGCGCTATAGCTGATATATTTAAAGATTTTTTTCTGGATATAATAATTACAATACATCCTGAAGATACGCCCGGAGAAATCACTGCCAAAGGGGCAAACGCAACGTATGCGGCAAAGCAGGCCAAAATCTATTTAGAGAAAAAAGGTTACGATTTAAAAAATATAATAATTTCATGTTTCGATGCCGACACTTGCCCGGATGAGAAATATTTTTCTTGCCTGACTTATAATTTTTTAGTCAACCGTAAAAGGTATCATACAAGCTTCCAGCCTTTACCTATATATAGTAATAATATATATACGGCCGCGGCTTTTGCCAGGGTTATAGAAACAGGCTCTACTTTTTGGCAGTTTATCGAAGGCATGAGGTATGAAAAATTCATAACTTTTTCTTCACACAGTATGAGTTTTAAAACGCTTGTTGAAGTGGATTACTGGCCGGTAGATTTAATCTCTGATGATTCCCTGATATTCTGGAAGTGTTTTTTAAAGTTTAAGGGAGACTATAAAACTTACCCTTTAGATATTCCTGTTTATATGGATATAGCGGTCGGCAAGAACTGGCTTGACACCGTAAGGGTCCAGTATAAACAAAAAAGAAGATGGGCGTGGGGTGTTGAAAATTTTGTTTTTTTAGGGCAGCATTTTTTAAAAGAGGAAGGGATCCCTCTTATGGTAAAGTTTAGAAAGCTATATCAAGTTTTGGATGGGCATGTGAATTGGGCAACCTGGGCTATAATAATAAGTTTTATTACGCCTTTAATCCTATTTTTGGGTAAAATTCTCCTGAAAGATTCGCTCGCGCTTTTCAATCTTTCATACATAAACAGTGTAGCCTTTAACTCACTTTCGTTTATACTGCTTCTTTGTATTGTAATAAGCTGGGAATTTATGCCGCCTCGCCCTAAACAAGTTTCAAGATTAGTATATGTTTCGTTTTTATTCCAATGGCTGCTTACGCCTTTTGTATCGGCAGTGCTCGGTTCTTTTCCTTCCCTGGATGCACAAACCCGTCTTATGCTGGGTAAGTATCTTTCATTTAATCCAACACCGAAGTCCCGTTAATGTGCAGATAATCGCGGATTGTAAATCGTAGACAATCATAGATGATAAGAATATAAAAAAATAAAAAGTTTTTAATTTTAAACATCAGGCATTGGGTGGTAGTAATTTTTTATAAATTAAGTCAATTGGGTTAACCAGGAATTATTTTTTTGTTCTATTTTAAAAAATCTCTGGTCATCTGTGATTTTTCATCTGCGATCATCCGCGTAACAAGCAAAATCTATTGACAAAGAGTTTTTTTTTAGTATATTCTAAATTAGAAGGGCGAATGTGGTAAGAATTTTTTTTCGCAGAAAACAAAAAGAAATAGTAACAAAATATTCTCCTCAGGATATTGCCAAAATAAAAGAAAAAGCTTGCTATGTAGGGTTAAGCAAAGGTAAGCTTGTAAGCAGTGCCGCGGGTGGCTGGATTTTGGCGGAAAAAGAACTCAAAAAATAAGGAAAAATATAAGAGGAGGTTTTGAATGCCTAAGGTAAGGATGGTAAAGTGCCCGGAATGCGGGGGTGAATTTGAGTTTGAAGATTATCTTGAAATAGGAGATACGACTTTTTGCGGTAGTTGCGATATGGAATTAAAAATAATAAGACTTGATCCGCCTCAGGTTGAAGTAGTAAAATCTTTAGATGATGAATCTGACCTTGATGAAGAAGGCGATGCGGAGGAATTCTAAAAAGGAGGAAGCTGCAATGGGTAAAAGGTTTTCTTATCTCTTTATTCTCTCTACTTTTTTTGTTTCAGGTATGGCAATTGCGCAGGTAGAGCAAAAAGCTCCTGACGTAGAGGCTGCTGAGGCGCCTCAAGTTGGCGAAGGGGTATCTCAGGCGATAGAACAGCCAAAAGAAGAAGTCGTAAAAGGAATAATAAAGGTGATAGCTGCGGATGGCAGTTTTATCGTAATCGAAAACACGAAAGTTTTGACTACCAAAGAATTCCTTGATGATTCTTATCTTGAAGTCGGAGATAATGTAGAGGTTGTTGCGCAGGTAACAGAAGCAGGGTTAAAAGCGAAAAATTATAATTATATTTTTGAAGAAGATGGCCCTTCGGCTATTTCTGAAGAGTCACCCTCGCAAGAGCAGGGGTATTAATTTTTAAGAATGAATAAAAATAACCCTCTCATTATATAAGGGTGAGAGGGTTATTTTTTTAATGAGACTTGCAATTTTTATACAGAAGTATAAAAATTGTTTAGTCGAATTACCCCTTAACTTCGTTAAGGTGTAATAAGTTTAGATTAGAATATTGTAAAGGAGAAAATATGGGTAAGTACAAAAATCTTTCAGCAGCATCTGCGCTTGGCATGAATGGCGAACAAAAAAAATGCGTAGGTAAGTTTGAATCTGCTGAAGAAGAGCCCGACGGCAATAACGATGGTTCTGGTGAATGTAAATCAGAAATAATTTTAGAGGAAGATTGGCACGCTTCTTACAGGAATTCACTTAAAAATATTGACGATCTTTCCAGATTCGTTTCGATATCGGAAGAAGATAAGCCGCTGCTTAAACAAGTCATAAAAACATTTCACACTCGTATCCCCCTTTATTATCTTTCGCTTATCAAAGATTTAAACGATATAGACAGCCCTATACGCAGGCAATGTATTCCTTCGATAGAAGAAATAAAAGGTGAAATCCATGAAAAGATAGATCCGCTTGGTGAAGAAAAAACTTCTCCCGCACCTTGCCTTGTGCACCGTTATCCTGACAGGGCATTGCTCCTGGTTACCGGGCGTTGTTTTATGTATTGCCGGCACTGCACCAGAAAGCGGCTTTGGCGTAGCCGCATCCCGGAGCCTACGTTAAAAGACATTGATTTGGCATTAAGCTATGTTAGACAAAATCGTCAGATAAGAGAGGTAATCGTTTCCGGTGGAGACCCGTTAACTTTGCCTACGGAAAAAATTGATTATATTCTTTCTTCCGTGTCCGAAATAAAAAATGTGGAGGTTATTCGTATAGGCACAAGGGCGCCGGTAGTGCTTCCTCAAAGAATAGAAGGTAATCTTTGCAAGGTTTTAGAAAAATATGAAAACCTGTGGATAAATACCCAATTCAACCATCCGGATGAAATCACTCCCCAGGCAATTTTAGCTTGTAAAAAATTGCAGCGTTGCGGTATAGTTTTGAGCAACCAGTCGGTCTTGCTTAAAGGTGTAAACGATAATGCCAAAATTATGCTTGAATTATGCCAGAAGCTTCAGGCTATCAGAGTTAGGCCGTATTATTTATACCAATGTGACCCTGTTGTTGGTGCTCATCACTTTAGGACATCTATCTTAAGGGGTATAGATATTTTAGAGAATATGCGGGGGCATACCAGCGGTATGTGCATACCGACATTTGTCGTCGACGGGATAGATGGAAAAGGAAAGATTCCGATAAGCCCTAATTATTTGCTTTCTGCGTCCCCTGAGGGGCTTACGCTTAGAAATTACAAGAATGAAACCTTCTTTTATTATAACCCCAAGGAATAGTTAAAAACTATTTTTCCCGTTAGATAACGGTAATCATTCAATGGGGTTTACTTACCCGATACTCTATCGGTAAAAAAACAAAGAGTGAAAGTGAAAGCTGCTTGCATAAAAAAAATAGCAATAATTTTTAATTTAAAGAAAGAAGGGGTAAAGGACGATAGCTGCGAAGAGTACGATGAAATAGAAACTATCGATGCTTTGAGCAAGGAATTAAGAGCCCTCGCGCCTTATGTTTTTTGTATAGAACAGAGCAAAGATCTTGCAAAAGACATTCTTAAGGTAAATCCTGATTTCGTATTTAATCTGGCAGAAGGCATAGGAGCAAAGCGCGCAAGAGAATCCCAGGTTCCTTGTGTCTTGGAAAGTCTAAATATACCCTATTCAGGTTCCGATCCGATAGCGTTGGGAGTTACATTAGATAAATATCTTACCAATATTATTTTAAAATCCGCCGGCATACCCGTCCCCTATGCTTTTACTGCAAAAGATGAATCGCAACTGCGTTTCTTAAAAAGTATTTTTAAGCATAATAAATTATTCATAATAAAACCACGATGGGAAGGTTCCTCAAGGGGGATATTTTTAAATTCAATAGTTTCCGGTTACGATGAGCTTAAAAAAAGAGCCGGGTTCATATTTAAAAAATATAAACAACCGGTATTGGTTGAGGAGTTTTTAGAAAATGATGAAATAACTGTTGGTGTATGCGGCAATCACACACCTTTTATTCTGGGTATGATGCGCGTAGCCGCTAAACTTAAATCAGGCAAGCCGTTTTTGTATTCACAGGAGAACAAGAGAGATTGGCAGACAAAAATAAAATATGAACCTCAAGGCTCAATAAAAAAAAGCGTTCAAAAAGCTATAGAGAAATATGCCATAGAGGCTTTTAAGGCGTTAGAATTAAGGGATGTAGCCAGAATTGATTTTAGGCTGGATTGTAACAATACCCCTAAGATCATAGATATTAACCCGTTGCCCGGACTTTCGCCTTATTACAGCGATTTGCCGATTGTTTGTGAACTTCACGGAAAAAACTACAGTTATCTTATAAGAACTATATTAAAAGAAGCCTTAAAGAGAAATAAATTTAAATTAACCCAAAAAATGCATTCGAAAAAATACATTTTTTGCCAGAAGGGCCAGCGTCGAATTCACTCTTAAAATTAGAAAGAAACATAAGGGTAAAATTCAGAAAACGCCGGGGTATCCAGCAAAAAAAATCATTGATGAATAAAACAAAAAGAGCGCTAACCTTATTTTTGTTTCTTACGATTTGTGCTATCCCGGCTTGTTTTGCAGAGCTTAGTTTTTCGCCAGATGACAGGGTTATTATTCTTGCGCCTCATCCGGACGATGAAATTATCTCAACGGGCGGCATTATTCAGAAAGCCCTGGGAAGCAATGCAAAAGTAAAAATAGTTTATCTGACTTGCGGAGAATATAACGAAATATCCTACTTTTTTTATAAAAAGAATCCCGCGATTTCGAAAAATGGCTTTATTAATATAGGGAAAACCCGCATAGCGGAAGCTTATAACGCAACTGCTTTTTTGGGACTCAAAAAAGAAGATCTTGTTTTTTTAGGTTATCCCGACAGGTTTACTGAAACAATTCTTGCAAGTTTTTGGGATAAAAAATGGCCCGCGAAAAGCATGATTACTCATATAAAGCAGGTCCCTTACAAGAGCGCTTTATCGTTCGATGCTCCGTATATAGGACAAAGTATTTTAAAAGACTTAAAGCAGGTATTGGCAGATTTTAAGCCGACTAAAATATTTGTATCAAGCCCATATGACGCAAATCCTGACCATAGGAGTCTTTATGTGTTCACTGCTGTCGCCCTTTTTGACTTAAAAGAAAAAATAGGCGAGCCAACTCTTTACACTTACCTTATTCATAAGCTTAGTTGGCCAAAGGCTAAGAAATATCTTCCTGCGTTTGAGCTGGACGCGCCGGATGATTTTATTGGTGGAGATGTAACCTGGAGCAAAGTCTATCTTGATGATGAAGAAATTATCAATAAACGTAAGGCCCTGGCGCTATACAAGAG
>JALOBR010000152.1 GCA_023228195.1 Candidatus Omnitrophota bacterium | reverse complement strand
CTTTTTCTGTTAACGCCGTTCCTGTCACAGCAAACCAGACCGGAACACGTTCATTCTGTGTAGCTGATGACGGCGTAATTAGGGTTCAGGCAGCAGGAGGAGCGATTGGTAACCGTGCTGCGTGTTTAGCTTTACCGCCAACTAGTTGATTTTTAAAATTAAGTTTATCACAAAAGAGGGGCAAGCATCTTGCCCCTCTTTTTTATTTTCCAGCATAAAAATTCCTTAAATATCTTCTTCCGGAGAAAGAGATAAATTGACAAATCTCTTTCCTCATACTAATATATTTCTAAGAGTTTAATCGGGAATTAATTTTAAAAAGTTAACCCCGGCGCATAAGAGCTAGGTTAAAATCTGCTATATTTTTCAGAAGAAGTATTATTAATTATATATTAATAAAATAGATGAATAATCAAAAAGAAAGATTTTTTTTAAAGAGACACGCCCAGCTAGAAAGAAATTTTCTAACGGGATTTACCCTGGTTGAAATAATGGTTGCCGTATCTATAGTTCTTATACTGGCTGTTCTGGTTATTCCTAACGTCCTGCGTGCCCGCATTAATTCAAATGAAGTTTCCACCATAAGCAACCTTAGTTCCTTAGGAAAATCAATCCAGCAGTATTCTATGACTAACGACTATAAATACCCTCAAGCTTTTGAAGACCTTGTAGCTCCTAATTCAAACCCCCCTTACATAGACAGAGATTTCATAGATAATGCAAAGTCAGGTTACCTCTATGTATACGAGTACCAAGATGATGATAATTTTCGTCTGTTAGCTAGTCCAAAAACACCAGGCAGAACCGGTGTTAGATATTTCTATCTGGATGAAACAGGTATAATAAGGGCGAAAGAAGGAGGACAAGCGAGTGAAAGCGATCCCCCTGTTCAATAATCTTTTAAAAAAGGAAACACAAGATTTTGTCGGTATTAATATAGGTAACTATTATGTAAAAGGCCTCGTAGTCAGCGCCGGGCGCATCACAGATTATTTCATAAAAGAACGAAAAGATTTTCCGGATGCTTTAAGGCAAATATGGCAAGAGAAGAATATCTCAACCAATAAAGTAAAAATATCCCTCAAAGACCATTCAACATTAGTCAGGTACTTCAATTTCCCCAAACTCGATAAAAATAAAATCAAACAAACGCTTTTTTATGAATTGAATAAGCATATTCCGTTCTCTCCGGAAGAAGTATATTTCGATTTTTCTATTTTAGAAGAAAATCCAGCTGATATGTCTCTCTTACTTGCCGTAGCCAAGAAGGAACTCATAAATAGCACAATAGATATTTTCGAAAAGGATAAAAAAGAAATTTTAGGCATAAGCCTTGATAGCATATACCTGGTTAATGTTTTTTTAAACTATTACAAAGAAGAGAGAAAGATCAACGCCAGCATTTTAGATATCGGTTACGGGTTCTCTGCGCTTACTGTTTTACGAAAGGGTATCCCGTTTATGACAAGGGATTTAACATTTGGCACAAAGGATATTTCAAATATAATATCGCATATAAAGAATATACCAATTCAGGCAATCGATAAATGGGTAAGCCAGCCTGAAAATCATAAGGAGTTTTTGGAATTATCGCAGGATAACATAACCTCGCTATGCAGGGAGGTTAAAAGCTCTTTTGATTATTTCGAGGTAAATAAAGGCGAACGCATAGAAAAAGTTTTTTTAACCGGCGGGCTTTCCTCAGTTAGCGGTATGGACGCGCTATTTAAGGAGCATCTTGAATCTGAAGTTTTGTTTTTAGATAATCTTTTAAATTTGAAATCAGCTTTCAGTCCGGAACAATTCAATATACTGAAGAACACATTCGCGGTAAGTAGCGGCCTTGTATTGTAAGATTATAAGCCTATGGATAATATATATATAAATCTAAGCCCAAAGCAGAAGAAAGAAGAAAATATTTTTTTGAAGAATTTTTTCTATTACGGCGGTGTAGGTGTATTCTTTCTATTGGCTGTTATCGTAATTCTCGTGATATTTATCGTAATAAGAGCGAGTGTTTATAAATATGAAGATATTAAGTGGTCGAAGTGGAAAGATAAATATGAAACAATCAGTAAGATAAAAAAAGATCTGGCTGCGCTTGATGGCGACAGAAATGAATTTAAAAAAATACTTACGCCAAAAAACCAAATGGCAAAAATTTTCGGGGATATTTTTTCTTCTCTTCCCAAGAATATATGGTTTAACAGCATGAGTATGAAAAAAGATACGTTGGACATAAGAGGGTATGTAGTTAAAATAGATGAAGATTACCTTGTGTCTTTAGAGAAGTTTATAAATAATTTAAAGGCTAAAAAATATTTCAGCTCAAAGTTTCAGAAGATAAACATAAAAGATTCACAAAAGAACGATTTTAACGGAGCTGAAGTGCTTGAATTTTATGTAGAATGCGCAAACTAAAGCTAGACAAAAATATTATTTTAGCAGTTGTAACGGCGGCTGTGTTAACCGGTGAAATTGTTTTGTTGATTCTGGGTATAGGCGCAGTTGTTAATATAAATAAAAAAATATCCAAGACAAGGCAAGATATTGCAACAATTGAAAAAGAATGGCCCATTAAAGATAATTATATAAACAGAAGCGAAAGCCTCAAACAAGAAATAGCCGTCTTGCGAGAAAAATTTATATTACCCCAGCAAGACTCTGCGCTGTTTTCTTATATCTCTTCAGAGAGCAAAAACTTCAACGTGCAAATAAAAGCAATAAAGCCGCAGGCGCTGCGGGATTATGCTGCGGGTAAAGTGGGTAAATTTAAATGCCTACCTATAAATATAAGCGCTATAAGTTCATTTC
>JALOBR010000151.1 GCA_023228195.1 Candidatus Omnitrophota bacterium | reverse complement strand
TATAGAAATTTTCTAGGTAGATATGAAACATTTTCACAGGCCAAAACAAACAGAATCAATTGCGGATGAGCTTTTTGAGTATAAGTCTCTTGAGAAAAAAAAGCTTAAAGTCGCCCTTGCAATAACCGGCGTTACTATGTTTGTTGAAATAATCGGCGGCATGCTTACCAATAGTCTGGCTTTAATAAGCGATGCCGGGCACATGTTTACGCATTTTTTTGCTTTAGCCATAAGCGGTATTGCGCTTATTTGCGCTGACAGGCCGGCGTGCCACCACAGAACTTTCGGTTTTTATAGAATAGAGATTTTAGCCGCCTTTTTTAACAGCTTATTTATTTTTGCGATAACGGCCTGGATTTTTATTGAAGGCGTACATAGAATTATCCATCCTAAGACAGTAATAGGCTTTGAAATGTTTATTATTGCCGTTATAGGTTTGGTGGTAAATTTGATAACGGCAGTGATTCTCCACGGAGCAACTAAAGAAAGCTTGAATATAAAAAGTGCATTCGTGCATATGCTTGCGGATACATTTTCCTCGGTTGCAATAGTCATCGGCGCAATAATAATTTATTTTACAAGATGGAACATAGTCGATCCTATTTTAAGTATCGCCATCGCCTGTATAATTTTAATCTGGGGTTGGGGTCTTTTTAGGGATTCTGCAAATATACTCCTTGAGGCAGCCCCTAAAGGCATAGATAGCGATAAAGTGCGAAAAGTGCTTATGACACAGGTGCAGGAAATAGAGGAAATAACTGATATGCATATTTGGGAAATAACTTCAAAAATGTATTCAATGACCGCGAACGTTAAAATTAAAGGCGACGGAAAATGCGCGGATGTTAAGAAAATACTTAACCGCATAAAGCATATTGTAAATAAGGAATTTGATATTGAGCATACAACTATTGAGCTTGATTAATTTGGACAAAATAAGATAATGTAATACAATAACACGCAGATGACCATAGATAAGAAATCACAGATGAATACAGATAAATCATCTGTGGCTATCTGTGATTTGCCATCTGTGATCATCTGTGCAATAAGGAGTTAATAATGTGGGATTATTCGGAAAAAGTAAAGGAATTCTTTAAAAACCCCCGTAATGTCGGCGAAATAGAAAATCCCGACGCAATAGGTGAGGTTGGCAGCATTATTTGCGGTGATGCCCTCAAGCTTACTTTACGTATAGATAAGAAAACAGAAAAGATAATTGACGCAAAATTTAAGACATTTGGCTGCGCAAGCGCAATAGCCTCGTCATCGGCCTTAACCGAAATCATCAAAGGAATGACTATTGAAGCAGCCTCTAAAGTTACCAATCAGGATATAGCAGATTATCTTGGCGGCCTTCCTGAAGAAAAAATGCATTGCTCAGTTATGGGAATGGAGGCGCTTGAGGCAGCTATTGCAAATTACAGGGGCGCCCCGGTGAAAAAAGAAATGGTTGGACAAGAGAAGATTGTATGCAAATGTTTTAGCGTGACAGATCAGAAAATAATCCGCGCTATAAAAGAAAATAATTTAAAAACAGTTGAAGAAGTCACTCACTATACAAAAGCCGGAGGCGGTTGCGGAAAGTGCAAACCGGAGATACAAAAACTTCTTAACGAATTCTGGGAAAAGGAAGAAACTAAAGTGATGGCGCATAAAGAGACACCGATAAAGAAAAAGCTTACAAACCTTGAAAGAATTTCGCTTATTAAAGAAACAATGGAAAGGGAAATCAGGCCGCAGCTTAAGGCTGACGGCGGTGACGTTGAGCTTGTTGACGTGGACGGAAGCAAGGTTTATGTAAAATTTTTGGGCGTATGCCTGGGGTGTCCATCGGCAGGAGTTACCTTAAAAGAGCTGGTTGAAGCGAAACTACGCGAATTTATCGATAGTGACATAATGGTAGAAGAGGTTAAGGGATGAGGACAATTTATTTAGACAATAACGCCACAACTTCTGTTGCGATGGAAGTTTTCGAGGCGATGAAGCCTTTCTTGACCGAAGAATACGGTAACCCTTCAAGCATGCATACTTTCGGCGGGAAAGTGAAAAAAAATATAGACAGCGCAAGGGAAAATGTTGCCGGCTTAATAGGCGCAAATGATGTAAATGAAATAATATTTACAAGCTGCGGCACAGAAAGTGATAATACCGCGATAATTGGAACCTTACGCTCGTATCCTGACAAAAAACATATCGTAACTACAAAAGTTGAACACCCGGCTGTGCTTAGTCTCTGTAAATACCTGGAAACGCAAGGATATAGGCTTACTTATCTTGATGTTAATAGCGATGGTTTACTGGATTTAAATGAGCTTAAAAGCGCAATTGATTACGATACCGCGATAATTTCCATTATGCACGCAAACAATGAGACAGGCGTACTTTTCCCGATAGATGAGATTGCTGAAATTGCAAGATTAAGAGGAGTAGTTTTCCATACGGATGCGGTGCAATCAGCAGGTAAAATAAATTTGGATATGAAAAAAATTCCGGTAGATCTTTTGTCTTTATCAGGACATAAACTTCACGCGTCAAAAGGAGTGGCGGCTTTATACGTGAGAAAGGGGACAAGATTTTCTCCATTTTTAATCGGAGGCCACCAGGAGCAGGGCAGACGCGGCGGCACGGAAAATGTTGCTTCAATTGTTGGCTTGGGTGTTGCCTGCGCACTTGCCCAAAAAAATATGAACGAAGAAATTACCCGCGTTAAAAAAATGCGTGATAAATTGGAAAACGGAATTGTAGAAAAAATTTCGAATGTCCGCGTAAATGGCCATAAAGAATTACGCCTGCCCAATACAACCAATATAGGTTTTGAATTTATAGAGGGTGAATCAATTTT
>JALOBR010000150.1 GCA_023228195.1 Candidatus Omnitrophota bacterium | reverse complement strand
GTTTGATTTGAAATAAAAATATTCGATTTCAGGGCCGACATAAAAAGTAAAGCCTAATTTCTTTGCCCGCGCTAGAGCTTTTTTCAAAACATGACGCGGGTCGCCCGCGTAAGGAGTTTGGTCCGGATTCAATATATCACAAAAAAGCCTTGCGGTAAGGTTAGTTTCTTTTGTCCAGGGAAGTATCTTAAAAGTCGCAGCGTCAGGCATCGCAATAATGTCTGATTCCTGGGCTTCGGCAAAGCCGGTGACGGAAGAGCCGTCAAAACCTTTTCCGTGTTCTAAAACATCCTTTAATTCTCCCGGAGTTATGGATATACATTTCAGTATTCCTAAAATATCAACGAACCAGAGCTGTATGGTTCTGATCTCTGATTTGCGTACTTTTTCTAAAATGCTTCCGATAAGGTCATTCTTATTTGCTTTTCTTTTGACGTTGTCGCCTGTATCGTGCTCGCTATTAGCAGGGGAACAGCCATCTACGGTGAGAGCGTTTTTAGGAATAATATAACGGTTTCCAACCCGCTCCGCATAAAGGTTGCCGTGTTTAATGCGTTCAATAACTCCCTGCCGGCTTATGCCTAAAATCTTAGCAGCTTCTGTTGGACTTAAATATTCTTGTTCCATATGTGACCTCCCTTTCGTTTTGTAAAACAATATTTCGTTATTACGATACAATTGTAAAACATTTCTTTACAATTGTCAAGTATTCTTTTAGTATTTTTACAATATCGTAAAAACTGTTGATAAATATAGCATTTTTTGCTTAAAAGTCAGGCAGAATTTGCTATTTTGTAAAGTTATTGTAAATACAGGTTGACATATTAACGTTTACGGCCGGGTGTGTTTTGTTTTCCGAATAAGCCTAATCTTTAAACGTTTAAAGGTTAAGTGTTGATTTTGTACCAGAAATTGCTACAATATGACATACAAAGAAGGTGTCATTTTATGAAAAAAGGTTCTTATAAAGAATATCTAGGAACATTACGTGAGATCGGTAAGGCTATAACCAGCGATCTTTACCTGGGGGACATTTTAAAACTCATTGTCACCCTTACTGCTAACGTTATGAATGCGAAGATATGTTCGCTCTGGTTGCTGGATGAAAAGGATAAGGCGCTACGAATCAGGGCAACGCAGGCAATGAGCGAAGAGTATCTTAAGGAAAGAAAATTAACGGTGGGCGAGGGCATCGTGGGCTTAGTAGCTAAAGAGAAAAAGCCTATCGTGATATTGGATGTTTTGAAGGACTCCCGTTACAAAGAAAAGACTTTAGCCAAGAAAGAGAAGTTAACCTCAATGTTAAGCGTGCCGATGATGGTTAAAAATAGGGTTGTAGGAGTGGTTAATTGTTATACTACTACTCTATATGAGTTTAGCGAAAGCGACATTGATCTTTTAACTGCGGTTGCCAATCAGGCCGCGGTTGCTATAGAAAATACAGAGTTGCTGGTTAAAACTAAAATTGTTCAGGAAGAGCTTGAGGCGCGTAAAAAAATAGAAAAGGCAAAAGGGGTACTAATGAAACAAAAAGGCCTTAGCGAAGAGCAGGCTTACGAGCTCCTAAGAAAAGCGAGCATGAATAAACGCCTTACGATGAAGGACGTTGCTGAGGCTATAATCCTTTCGTACGAAATTAAAGGAACTTGACAATTGTCCGTGAATATGTTATAAATATTAAAACGAAGAAGTTTTAAGGCAAAGAAGCCCCGATTCAAAAGATCGGGGATTTGTATTTAACGAGCCCCGATAGACTTGGATAATCCGACTATGCATTTTTTAAGGTTTTTGCCTTAAAAAATGTAAGTCTTATTAGGCAAAGACGCCCTTTTTTAAGCTAAGATAAGCTTGGAAAAGGGCTTTTTTAATGAACGCATCAATTTCCAAAGCCATTGGCGACGCAGGGAAGATAGTCCAACAGGACACTCTGCTGGGTAGTGTGAATTAATTCCGACGAGCTTCGTGTAAATTCTCTACGAAAATTTACACGATATATGGGTGAGTCGGAATGTAGAGGTGAATATGAGTTTTGAAGAATTAGTCAAAAAAGTATCGCCTAAACTAAAGGCTATCGCGAGAAAGCTTGACGGTAGATACACGTCATTTGACGATGATGATTTGTACCAGGAAGCTTTGCTCGGGCTTTGGCAGAAATATAACAGCAGGCAGCTTGAAGGCAAAACTGATAGTTATATATTACAAGGGTGTATGTTTTTTCTTAAAAATCATATCCGTAAAGTTTATAAGAAAATTGATTCTCATTCTGTAAGTTTGAACGCTATTTTGACAGAGGATGACTATACTCTTGAGGATACACTTGCTTCCTTTTCTATCGAAAGCCCCAGCGAATCTTTGGGAAATAAACTATTTTTAGAGGATGTAAACAAATTGCTTGATGAAAGGCAGAAGGCAATCCTGCGCTATTGCCTTGAAGGTGCGACCGTAAGAGAAATCGGTAATAATTTGGGCGTATCGCATGCGATGGTCGTAAAGATAAAGAATAAAATGAAAGAAAAGTGCCGCGATATTAAAAAGGAATTAATTTGATTTTGCTTACGGAAGAATCAGGGAATCAAAAAATAAGTTACCAATAAAAGTAATTTTTTACTTGTAGCAATGTAGGCGAATTTATTTAATAAACACATTGGTGTGTAATCTAAGAGCGTTCTTAAAAAAGAACGCTCTTTTTTTTGGCGAGCCCCGATAGACCGGGGCGAGTATCCTGAAGCGCTCTTAAAGAATTTCACGGCCTTGCGGGCAAGAAATTCCTTAAGATGCAGGTGTTTCGGGATAATTCGGCGACGCAACTTTTCGGTGTCTTCAATTTGAAAAGTTGCCGTCTCATTAGACGCAGACGTCTTAAACCGAAGATGGTTAAGACGTTTTTTTTGTTTTATGGAGAAAA
>JALOBR010000033.1 GCA_023228195.1 Candidatus Omnitrophota bacterium | reverse complement strand
TGTTTTAAAACTTCATGAGATAGTAAGGTATAACTTTAATAATAAATTGCCTGGTAAATATAGGACAGGCCATGTTAATTTAACTAATGCCGATATAGCACTTCCTTCCGCGCAAGATGTGCCTTTAAGAATGGGCGCGTTGCTTAAAAATATAAATAATTATGGGGTAGATCCCATTGGAAAAATTGCACAGGATCACTATGAATTTGAAGCAATCCATCCTTTTTTTGACGGCAATGGCCGCGTCGGCAGGCTCATTATGATTACCCAGCTTTTAAGCAAAGGTTTTGCGCCGGCAATTATTAAAGTTGATGACCGCTACAAATATTACATGGCTCTTGGCAAAGCTGATTTAGGAAATACCAAAAATATCGTGCAAATGATTTGCGACAGTGTTATAGAGGGATACAAGCTTTTAATCTCTTAAAACCAACCTTCGTAACCATCGCAACCAGCCTGCCGTAAGTAGGCGCGTAACCTTCGTAACTTTTTATTGGAACAAGCTGCGTATAATGTTGATAGCTATTTGATGGGGAAGAGTAGCCTTCCGGCTGTATAATTAGCAATTAATAATTACGAATTACTAATTTTCTTCAGAAAAATCCTACCTAAATTTATAAAAAATAAGGGCAAAAGTTTGCGTTGACAGTCTAAGGGGGGAGGCGTATATTTATCCAATACAGTTTGTGGGCAAAATTCTTTCCTAAATACAATTAATGAGACTTAGTCATTTTCAAGCTTAAAAAGCACAGAAAATGATTGTAGTCGAATTATCCCCGAAGGGGGATGGAGTTAACATCAAAGCGTCGGGGAACCGACGCTTTTTTAGTTATTATGAAAAAATTAATCAAATTTTATGTTCTGACATTTTTTATTGTTTTTAGCGCTACTTTCTGTTGGTCCGCAGATGATATTAGCCCAAAGGAGATTTATAAGCGAAACCAAGAAGCAGTTGGCATAGTTATCGCAATGGATAAGAATAATAAGCCACTTGCACAAGGCAGCGGTTTTTTTTGTAAAAGCGATGGTGCTTTTGTTACCAATATTCATGTTATTAAAGATGCTGATTCAGTAATCATTAAACTGCAGAATGGCGCTATATTCATTGTTGAGGAATATATTGGATACGATAATGCAGCCGATATTGTTATATTGAAGGTTGATGGTAAAAATTTACCATATTTAGAGTTTGGAAATAGTTACGAATTAGAAGCCGGGGAAGAAGTTCTTGCCATAGGCAGTCCTCGCGGGTTAGAAAATTCTATTTCCTCAGGTATTGTTAGCGCGATTAGAAATATCGAAGAAAAAGATTTTAGATTTATACAAACTACAGCAGAAGTTTCTCCTGGAAGTAGCGGAGGACCTCTTTTTAACAAAAAAGGCCAAGTTGTTGGTGTGACTACTTTTATTATCGGTCAAGGAGAAGCATTAACTTTTGCAGTGCCTATTGAACGTGTACAAATTGTTTTAAATCAGCAAAAGTCAGAAAATTTAAATGAAAAAGCTAACATCGATAATAATGAAAGGTATTATTATTTAGCAGGTATTGTGGCTAGAGATGTTGAGAATTATGAAGATGCTGCGAAGTATTTTGCAAAAGCAATAACACTAAATCAGCGGTTTGATAAACCGTATTATGAATTAGCGGATATATATGATAAGCAAAGAAAGTTTAAGGAACAAAAAATAATTTTTGAGAAACTAGTGAGTTTACGACCTATGGATGCTCGAGCGCATCATAATTATGCCGTTACCTTAGAAAGTACCAATGAAGAAATCGCAGCCATTAGGGAATATAAAACTGCCTTAAAATTCGAACCAGATAATCAGGATACATTATTTAATATAGGATTTTTATATATTCTGCATGGAAATTATAGCGAGGCAAAAGAAATTATTGCTAAATTGAAAACAGTTAATGATAGGTGGGCAAATCAATTAGAAAGGATGATAGAGAAATTGATAGAAAAAAATGGAGGTGTAAAATGAGATTATGTCCTTTCTGTAAAGAAAAAATTAGAGAGGATGCAATAAAATGTAAGCATTGTGGCGAATATTTTAATGAGACTGATATTGTTAGGCTAACCCAGTTTGAATTCCCGAAAGTTTGGGTTGGATATATTCTTGGTATTCTGTTTCTAGTTATTGAAATTGGTGAAGCGGTATTTTATCCGCAGGCGGGTCAAGAGAAGTATTCATGGTGGAGCGTTTTGCTTTCATTAGGAGGAATAGTCTATTGGTATATTTGTCTCTACGAAGTACATAAAACAATTTTTAAAATTACAAATTCTAATTACCCTATAACACCAGCTCGGGCTGTAGGCTATAGTTTTATTCCCTTTTATAATCTATATTGGATATTCAAGTGGCCGACGGAAATAATTAATATGGTAAATGTTCGAATTGGAAAAGCAAAGTTTAAAACTTGGGTCCCTGGTTTACTACTATTCTTTTTTATGTTCTTAGGACGAATAGACGGCGCAATATGGCTAGTAGGTATATTTAGCGTGTTGGGATATTTGATTAGAAGGATAAAGGTTGGTTTGGTTGTTCAACCGGAAGCATTGTCTTATAAAAATCAATCAACTCCAATGTCTGTTGGTGCTAAAATTGCTATATCTTGCGCTGTTGCGATACCTATCTTAGCGCTTTTGGCTGCGATAGCAATACCAAATATTTTAAGAGCAAGACTTAACGCTAATGAAACATCAGCGATTTCCACGTTAAAAGATTATCATAGGCAACAACAGACTTACAAAATGCAGAATTATACTTACCAAAACATTGATGACCTAGAAAAGAATGGTTATAGTTTTAAGCTCAAATCATTAACGGATTATACTTATGCAATTAAAGCGGAACCCATAAACCCTAACGTTTCTGGTCAAAGAATTTTCAGTATAGATGAAACAGGTGTCATTACAAGTGCTGACGGAAAAGTTATTGAATATGTACGTTAAGAGTAACAGGAGTATGGCTGGGAATTCATACAACTAGGAGTTAACATCAAAGCGTTGGGTGACCAACGCTTTTTTAAAAAAAGTAAAGGGGCAGATAAGTTTTATTTAAAACTAGAGGAGGCGTTATGGAAAAAATGAATTCACAAAGTCTAGTTGGTAAAAAAATATTCTTAAAACTTACAGATGAAGCGGTAAAAATTTTGAAGGATTGGGATTTGGGTCATAAAAATTTAACCGTATTTGTTTCTGGCGTAGAATATGAATTAGGGCTATGGTTATGGCATCCAGAATTTGAAGTAAAATTCAAGGTGGATAAAAGTGGAAATGAAATCCCAGAAGCTCAAAGAAAGTTAGAGGAGGTAGAAACTGATTTTTTCATTCCTTGGCGATATATTGAAGGAATCGCGCATCTACGCGATGGTCGTATGAAACATGATAAGTTGGAAAAGAAAATTGGTTTTTTAGCTCCAGAAAATCAAAGAGAAATTTAAAATATGCAGATTTCGGAGAATAACGGGGTCACGGAATAACGGGGGTCAGACCTCAACATTAGAAATCCATAAATGGTTTATAAACTTTATTCAAATTCCGGGGATACACACGCAATTGAAACAATGGATTCAGGCGCTGAAAGCTGAAAATTAAAATAATTCCGCAAGCTCTTGGGCGTAAGGATTTATCAATTTGAAGGTTAACTGTTTTTATGTGGGCGGGGCAAAATAATGGAGGTAAGATGAGAAAGCTTACGATAACTCTAGCAATGGTTTTTCTCTTAATTTTTTTAGGTTTTGTTTTCAATTTTTTAATAATAGGCAATAATTATGTTTATTCTGAAGTGAAAAGTAGTAAATTAAACAAACAGCAGCCAAAAATTTCTAAAGAGCATTATAATTCTGCGATAGCACTTTTTAATGCAGCTTTAAATAAATTAGAATATGGATGTCGGGAGAGGCTTGTGTCTGCAGGAATGTTTTCACCTCCAAGCTGGAGGGGTGCGTTTAATATGGCTCGTAGCGGTTTCACGGAAGCCATTAAAGAAGCACAATATTCTCTAATGAATGAATTTTTGGAAGTAAATGAAAAAGAGGTAATGCATAAAATTATCAAGATAAGTAGAGAAAAAATTTCTCTTAAGGATGATGATGAAAATATGTGTAATTAGGCGGATAGCGGAATAAATGAGGGTCAGGCACTGAAAGCTGAAAATTAAAATAATTTCATACCCCCGGGCATTAAGGAAAAGTGTAATTTGGACTTAACATTAAAGGTTTGGATGGTCAGGGTTTTATATGTATAAGTAAAATTTACGGAGGAGTGGGTGAGCGGCCTTGGAATTCCGGGGACAGCTACCATAATTTTTAATAACCTACCCCACCGCGCAGGTGGGTAGATGAGGAGGATATAAATGAACAAAAAAATGAACATAATCCTGTTGTTAATATTTTTGTTATTCACACCACTTATTTTTGCTGAAACAATTATTCTTAAGTCAGGAAAAACAGTGGAAGGCAAGATAATTGAAAAAACAGACAAAAGTATAAAAGTGGATATTGAAGGTATACCTATAACTTATTATCTTGATGAGATTGAAAATATTGACGGAATCAAAATAAAATCTTCTTCTGCGGTAGAAACGCCCGGCAATGAAAAAGAAACCAAACCATTAGGAGAGACCAAAACACAGACGAAAGAAGCAAATCCTTCCGATAAAGTTAAGAATGTAACAATGTGCCAAGATTGGATAAATAGCAAACCAGTAGTAGAGTATTTTCGACAGCAACAATTAATTACGCGTGAAATGCAACAAAAAGGTCAACTGATAATTAAGAAGCTAGGTAATGAATCTGAAACTATCGCGGTATTAGCTGAATTGGAAGAACTTGGCGCAACCACTGAGAGGAAGATGAAAGAATTGATTCCGCCGGAAGAACTATCAGCTGTTCATAAATTAGCAACAGAAAGTATGGCGTATGGCCAATTAGCCCTTGAAGCTGGAATCAATAAAGATTTGGAAAAAGCAGATTCTTATTATATAAAGCAAATTGAAACGGATAAGAAATCACATGAAGAATTAAAGAGTCTCTATGCTATACATGGTTGCTCTGTCGAATTTATTCAGCAGATTGACAAGATAATCGAGGAAGAAGAAAAAGAAATAAAACGTATTCAGCAATTGCATCCAGAAAAGCCAAAAATTTAACCTAAATCCCATCCCACTTGTTGCCCTCGGGGACAATTCGACTAGATCTTTTGCATGCTTACGCAGGCAAAAGATAAGTTTCATTGCCGCGCAGGCGGGCTTTGGTTTAACTGCGAAAGAGATAAGGCCAATTTTAAAGTATATGATTAATCCGCAAATAAATATCGGACATAGGGCATTGGGTTTTGTTGGTATTGCTATCATATTTATTTTGGTAAAGATTATCGGTGACAGATTCGGTTATACGGGTGTTAGTATATTTTTATCCCTACTGTTTGGGGCGGTAGTTATATTTATAATTTATTGGTTGATAAAAATAACAATTATTGTTAAGGAATCATACAAAGAAGCAAAAGATGATTCCAAGGAAGAATAGATAAATTACATTGCTACGTTTAACCCGTTGACCGCTGCATCTTCCCGCAGTAGAATGGTTTTAATTCCAATGGCACAACTAAAAATATTAAATCGGGATAAGATAGAAGAGCTGAATAATGCTGTTTGTTTTTTTACTTTAAAGAACGGACGCAAAATAGCTTATTACGAGTACGGCGACCCATCCGGAAAACCAATACTTTTCTGCCACGGAACCGGTTCTCACGTGCATGTTATGCTTTTGCACGAAGCTGCTTTGCGGCACGGATACAGAATAATTGTGCCTGACAGGCCGGGGATTGGGTTGTCAGATTTTGATCCGAAGAGGAAACTTCTTGACGGTGCAGACGATATCGGTCTTCTCGCCGATCATTTAGGGATAGATAGATTCGGCGTGATGGGAATTTCCGGAGGCGGCCCGACCATACTTGCCTGCGCGTACCGTTTAAAAGACAGGCTTAATTTTGCGGTAGACCTTGCCGGAGCAGCCCCGCTTTATAATGACCCGGACGCGCTTAAAACGCTCGGCGCAGTGGATAGATTTTACGCAAAATTAGGCAGATATCTACCGTTATTTTTATTCCAGTTACCATTCGCTTTGCTTGGATTCCAGCAGAAGATGCTTAAAAACCCGCAGGCTTTTGCTGATATGATGCGCTCAAGTATGTGCAAGGCAGATATGGAATTATTTATGATTCCGGAAATGCAATATGTTTTTATGCGCGATTTTCAGGAGCTTTTCCGCCAGGGCTCCCGCGGACCGGCCTTAGACGCCCAGTTAATATATCACAAGTGGGATTTTGATATAACCAAGATTACTGCACATTTAGAAATACGCCAGGGGAGTGAAGACCGCTGGGTACCGCCATATTTCAGCCAGTATCTGGCGAAGGCGCTTCCGGACGCAAAGCTTAATATTATCGAAGGGCAGGGCCACTTTTACCACATGGTTTATGCCGATAGCACATTGTCTTTTATAGACCAGATAGTTAAGAATTAGTTACGGGGCACAGTACTTAATCCCGCCCGCTTCGTCCTTTCACTTCGCTAAAGGGTAATTCAGGGGATATAATGCTTAATTATCTGAAACTCATTCCCTGTCTGCCGGTAGACACCGTGTAGGGGTGGGCTTGGTTTTGTGTTGACCATTACGTTTTCTCGCAGTAAAATACCCACAAGTTTATCTTAGTCCAAATTCCGTTTTACTTGTTTTACTTAAGGATAATTCGACTACCCAGCAGGGTGTCGTGTTCGACTACCCCACAGGGTGTCGTGTTCGACTACCCAGCAGGGTGTCGTGTTCGACTAGGCAATTTTTCATACAGGGAGTCTGGAGAATTGCAAGTCTCATTAAGTGGAGGTTCAAAGATGCACACAGGGAAGATTAAGAAATTGGTTCTTGAGAAAGGGTTTGGTTTTATAACCGATACCGACGGCACGGATGTATTCTTCCATAAGAATAATCTTGTGGGCGTTGCATTTGAAACTTTAAGTGGCGGAGAGGAAGTCACTTTTGAAGTTGAGCAAAATCCTAAAGGCAAACGCGCAATTAACGTGAGCCTTGCGGGTAAATAGTAAGAAATAAATCGAAGAAAACTGAAATTAATGACAATTATTCCTGGCTGCTTTGCAGCCAGGAATAATTATGTCAGGCCTTGCCTGCTGATCCGTAAGCTAAACTAATTCCTGCCTACGTAGTGATTTTAAATCTCTTGCTTTAGACTACCCACACATTTTATTTGCTTACAACAAATTACCGTATTAAAATACTTTAAGCCAAAATTATATATTGGAGGATGCTTTATTTATGTTGGTATGCAATTAAAGGAGATGTTAAATGAAGAAGATTTTTAGAAACAAAACCAGAATAAGCATCGCGGTTGTAGCTATCACATTTATTTTTAGTATTTTTTATTCTGCCCAAATTTTTTCCGAGGAAATTCCTATTGAGCGCTTAAATAAATTCGCGAAACAAATGCATGAGTTGCAGAAGCGCCTGGTGGGATATCCGGTTAACCAAAATACCGAGCTTAAAGAATTCTATGAGTGGTATCTTGGCTCAAAGCTTTATGAAGTTTCGATGAACAACGTCGGTGATCCTCGGAAAGCCGGCATTATCGGCATGAATACTCATGAGTTTGAAAATGAGGTGATTAATTTCTTTGCCCCGTTATACGGATTTTCTAAAGATGAGGTTTGGGGAATAGTTACTATGAGCGGGACCGATGGAAACAGCCACGGAATGTATTTTGGCGCAAGGCAGCTTTTCCATCAGACAAAGATGCGCCCGATTTGCTATGTTTCCGAAGAAGCGCATTATTCCATAAAGCGGCTTGCTGACGTCCAAAATCTGGAGCTTCGATTAATTAAGGCGGATAAAGAAGGAAAAATGATAGTTAGCGAATTTGAGAAAGCTCTGGATCCTTCAAGGCCGGCGTTGGTAGTAATTGCCATGGGAACCACTTTTAAAGGCGCAATCGATAACCAGGCGGAAATTGACGCGGTTATCCGCAGAAAGAAGCCGATTGCAGTATATCGACACGTTGATGCTGCTTTATTCGGGGGATACCTGCCGTTTACGGAAAATAAAGATTTGGTAAACCGTAAAGTAGTGTATTTTGATTCTATTGCTGTTAGCGGCCACAAATTTTTTGGATTCGATGAACCAATGGGAATTTTCCTTACCACAAAAAAGACGCTCAACCAGACTAATCCTTTTGAAATCGCGTATCTTAACCAGGCAGTGCCGACTATAACTTGTTCCCGCAGCGCGCTTTCGCCTTTAAAATTCTGGTGGAAAATAAAGAGAACCGGAATGGAAGGATTTAAGGCGCAGGCAGAAATAATTCTTGCCAACGCCAAATATATGGAGAAAGAGCTTAAGAAAATTAATTGGCCGGTTTGGCGCGGAGATTATTCCAACACGGTTTATTTTAAAAGGCCCGGTAAAATTTTGATGGAAAAATACGGGTTTGCTCCGGAATTTGATTCTCGTTTAGGCGGAGATTTGGCGCATGTCGTGGTTATGCAAAATGTAAGCCGCGAAGATGTAGATGAAATTGTTAATGATATAAAAACCTCAAAAAAATAATGAAGGGAAAACGGGCTTGAAGAAGAAAGTATTTAGCGAATTCAAAACGTATCGGGTAAACGTATTGTATAACTAAGGCCCGAGCTTTGTTTGATAAAATCAATAATGAGAATTTGGGATATTGAACCGAAAAAACTCTGCCGTAACCATCTTCTTGGCGAGCATCGTGAGCTTCACGCGATTTGGTCCATCCTGACTAAGAATAAAAAAGGATATTCTAAGCATCCGGAGACATTAAGGTGGAAAAATAAACTGGCTGCTTTATATTCGAGGCATACGAAGCTTATTAAAGAAATGAAAGAGAGAGGATATCGCCACTACAGTAATCTTAACTGTAAATTCGCCACGGGTATTAAAAGGCAATCAGTGTTCATAGATTCTCCCAAGGAACAGGCAGCGCTTTTGAGGCGTAAGAAATGCAGCTGTAGAGTCTAGTTTTCTGTTTTTCTAAACTTCCACCTTGACCGCTCTTTTTTTGCGCAGTAAAATATCTTTAATCGCGGGAAGTTTTGGATAGCCATACAATCAGGAGTAAACATCAAAGCGTTGGGGCACCAACGCTTTTTTAATTAGATGCTACCTAATGGATGAGGGGATGTAATATTTAGTTGGTTGGAATGTTCCGGTTTTAAATTTCATTGTCCCGAAGTGCCTATATACTCAAAAAATCTAATGAAACTTGCCTGGCAAGCCAGGCTTAGTTAAATTGTATTTTTTGAGAGCACTCCGGGATAATTCTAATGAGACCGTAGTTTTTCCTGTGGATGGAAAAACTATATGGTCGAATTGTCATTAGGAGGTGCGGAATGAAAAAGTTAGTGAATATACTTATTATCATATTGGTAGTGCTTTTTGTGCTTTTGCTGGCCAAAGATTTGATTATTAAAACTTCAGTTGAAAAAGGAGTCGAGATTGTTACCGGCCTTAAGGTAAAAATGGGTGGCCTTAATGTCGGTATATTTAGGCCCGCAGTGGCTATAAAAAATTTTAAATTATTAAATCCCGCCGGCTTTACAGATAAAACTATGATTGATATGCCCGAGATTTATGTGCGCTATGACCTTTTCGCCATAATCGGCGGAAAAATTCATCTTCCGGAGGTTCGCCTGGCGCTTAAAGAATTTGTTGTTGTAAAAAATTCCAAGGGAGAGTTAAATTTGGATGCTTTAAAGTCAATTCAGGCGCAGAAAAAAGGGAAAGCTCCGGTAAAGAAAGCCCCAGCTGAAAAAAAACCCGGCAAAGCCCCTGATTTAAGAATCGATAAACTCGCGCTTAGCATAGGCAAGGTAGTTTACAAGGATTATTCTAAAGGCGCTACCCCGGATGTGAAAGAATTTAATATTAACCTTAACGAAGTTTATGCTAATGTGGACAGTCCCTATACGCTGGCAAACCTTATTATAGTAAAAGCGCTTATAGGCACGCCTATAGCCGCTCTTACCAATTTTGATCTTAATGGATTAAAGGGGTCAGTTGGTGATGTTATGGCCGGCGCGCAAAAAACGGCATCTGCAGCAGTGGATAAGGCAGGGGAAACGACAACGAAGGCAGCGGACAAGGTTAAAGGCTGGTTTAAGAATCCGTTTGGTACCGGTAAATAGAAAGATAATTACCAAGACGAAAATTTAATTAGTTAAAAAATGACATATTTTGTTATTTTAGATATTTTTTAAAAAAAGGGGGGTTAGTATGGCAGTAAAAAAAATAGGAGAAAAATATCGCTGTAATGTTTGCGGCAATGAAGTTACGGTAACTAAGGTCGGCGGTGGAGAATTGGTTTGCTGTGATAAACCGATGGAAAAAATAGAAGGCTAGTAACAGTGAAGAATAAAATTAAATTTTTTATACATTCGCGGCGACGTATCCGCAGCCTTAAGACTGCGAATGTATATGCGCGCCGCTTAAGTATTAGCTTGTTGAAACCTCGGGCTCAAGGCCCCTTCCTTTATGGGGTATCAGGAAGGGCCCTCCCCGTTGGGATAACCCGAGGAGTTATGGAAGGCTTCATCCTTCCTTTTGTTCTTGTGGTTTTGTTTTCGCAAATATTAACTGCGGCTTGCGCAGAACCTGTTTCAAAAGATGTGATAACGCACACTGCTAAAATTATATTTTTCAAAAACAAAACCAATAACCTCACTGCTACAATAATCCCTTATACTCACGAAGGATCATATCCTAAAAGCGGCTGGATTACTTGCGAAATCATAGACAATTGTATTGCAGAAATTTATTCTGAAAAGCTTAAGAGTAAAGCGCAAGTCGAAGGCTTTTTTTTGGCTACTTACAAAAAAATTGGAGAAGATAAAAACAGTATGGTTTTGCATTATAAAGGCGAGCTTCTAAAAATAGAGCCCTGGAATCCGCCATTTTTAACAAAATAAATAATCCTGCCGGGTGAGTGAGTGTTTATTCTGGTAAGGTAAGAGGATAATAAAATCAGCAGTGCGTACTACGTCAAAAGTTAGAAGAAATTATAAAGCTTTAGCTGTATTGTTGTTGCTTCCCTTAATAATGGGGGCGAATATGAAAGAATCCGCAAAAGGCACAAAAATAAAAATATTTAATTTTGCAACAGGCAAAACCGAAGAGGTAGAAAAAATCTACAAGACCAATGAGGAGTGGAAGAAGATTCTTACTCCCGAGCAATATCGAGTTACACGGCTTAAAGAAACAGAGAAGCCTTTTTTGAGACAGTGTCCGCTCCCGCCTAAGGGCGGAGAGGGAATTTATCAGTGTGTTTGTTGCGGCACGGATTTATTTCGTTATAAAAGTAAATTTGAATCCGGTACCGGCTGGCCCAGTTTTTTTGAGCCGGTATCAGAGCTTAATATAAAGTTAATTGCGGATAATAGTTTGGGCATGAAAAGAGTTGAGGTGCAATGCGCGCGCTGTGATTCCCATTTAGGGCATGTTTTTGATGATGGTCCGGCTCCAACCGGAAAGCGTTATTGCATTAATGCAATTGCTTTAAAGTTCGCGCTAGCTATGCTAAAAAATAATTCTAACCATATTGATACGGCTACTTTTGGCGCAGGTTGTTTTTGGGGCGTAGAGGCCGCATTCCGGAAGGCCAAAGGTGTGTTAAATACAACTGTAGGTTTTATGGGCGGTCATTTCAAAAATCCAAGCTATAAAGATGTATGCAGTGATGAAACCGGCCATGCTGAAACTGTGCAGATAGAATATGACCCAAAAGTTATTTCCTACGAAGAGCTTTTGGATATTTTTTGGGATATCCATGACCCAACTGCAATAAACAGGCAAGGCCCGGATGTGGGCAGCCAATACCGGTCAGTAATTTTTTATTATAATGCCGGGCAGGAAACAATTGCCCGCGCGTCCAGGGAAAAACTTAATAAGTCAGGAAAATTTAAGGGCTCAATTGCCACAGAGATTGTTCCGGCGAAAGAATTCTACAAAGCAGAGGAGTATCACCAGCGTTATTACGAAAAACAAGGCATTGAGCCGGTATGCCATTTGCCCGGAAAGTTTAAGAAGAAATAATAGATTAATCAGTGATTCCGACTAGTTAGGGGCAAAAGCTTATTGTCTCTTCGTTTCGCTCAGGAGTAATTCCAACGAGACCATAATTTTTCCTGTGGATGGAAAATTATATGGTCGAATTGTCATTAGGAGGTTTTATGGCAAAAAGATTCTCTGTTAAACAATTTACTGCAGGAAGCTGTTACTCTTATATAATCTCTTCATTTGATGAGGCGCTGGTTGTTGACCCGCACATAAGTTTATTAAAAAATTACGAAAGTTATCTGGACAAAAACAATTTGAAATTGAAGCTTATCGTAGACACGCATACTCATGCTGACCATTTTTCTTTGGCGGCGGTTTTAAAGAAAAAATATGGAGCTAAAGTTTTAATGGGAGAAAAAGCGATATCAAGCGTTCGAGACTTAAGCCTTAAGAACGATGACGAAGTGAAAATCGGCGGGGTAAGTTTGCGCGCTTTATACACTCCGGGGCACACTGATGATGCGATAAGCCTTTTTGGAGAAAAAAGTTTATTTACCGGAGATGTTCTTTTAATCGGAAGTGTGGGCAGGACTGATTTTCAAAACGGTTCGCCTGAATCCATGTTCGATACTTTGCAAAGATTAAAGGAACTCCCTGATGATACAGCCGTATTTCCCGGGCACGATTACCATGAAAAACTTTCTTCGACTATTTCCAAGGAAAAGAAAGAAAATCCATATTTGAAGGAAGAAAACAAAGAGGTATTTATCCGGAATATGCGCGCAAAGC
>JALOBR010000149.1 GCA_023228195.1 Candidatus Omnitrophota bacterium | reverse complement strand
AATTAGCATTATTCGTGGTCCGGTTAATATTTCCATTATCCGGGTTATTATTAACCCAGTTATTGTAGTCATACCCGCCTGTGTACTGCGGGCCGCCATAAGTATCTGTGCTATTCGGATTAGATGTAATTTCACTAGGCGGCGTATAGTAAGATTGGTTAGTTACATTTATCGGCGGATTTGCATCGTTTAAAATTACTTCCACGTCGCTTTGGGTAGTATTTAAGCTGTTTTGCAAGCCAAGGCTGTTTTGAATTCCCGTATTAAAACCTATTGTGCTTATAATTATAACAACGATAATAGCTGACAAAACAATCAAATACTCAAGAATACTTTGCGCGCTTTCCATTTTTGTCTTTTTAAGGTTAAATTTCATATTTCTCCTTATATCTGCCCCGCACCCCTGGTAGATTCATTTAATTCCTGGTTTAAATGCCTCTGTCTTATTTCCAGTATTCTTGAAACATAAATACTCATCCCTGACACGGCAGCAGACACAATCAAAATAAGCGCTACGTATTCAATTATGCTCTGGCCGTTTATTCTTTTTCTTAAAATATTTAACATTTATTACTCCGCTACCGGGTACTGGTTAAAAAAATCGTCGACAATAGGTTCTGCTTCAGGAACAGGTAAATTATTCGCATCAGGGTTGTTTACGAAATTACTTGGCGTTTGTCCGTAAAACTCATCCTGCGGTTCATCCCAATCAGGAGACCATTTATACTCGCTATCTGGAACCCCGTCATCAAGCGTTTGTCCATCCAAAGTGGCAGTAGTTTCATAATTAGTTGCCTGACCCCTATAATTTGACAAGGCTCTCTGGGTAAGCAGGGCAAAACCAGCCATGCTAACTCCAGCAAAAACAGCAGTTACGCAGATATACTCGATTATCGACTGCGCGCTTTTTAAGTTTTTCTTTTTCATCGTTTACTCCTTAACTCCGCTCGGGGGTAATTCGGCTACGCACCTTTTCGCGCCTGAGGCTTGAAAAGTTGCTGCCTCATTAAATAAAAAACCGGACTGCCGACTCATAGTGAGACGTTCGGCAGCCCGGTTGTCCTAAGAAAACTCGAAACCGATAAACCTAAAATCTGTTTTGGACCCGTGGCTTTGCTCATCCCGATCTTGCATCGGGAATTGCCTTTTCGTCGCCTCCTGACCATACAAGTATACCATATTTAGACGAAAATAATCAACCCGGGCTTGATTATTTTTGAAACCGTTTACAGAAGAAAATAGCAATAAATACGGGGATTTTCAGCACACACTTAAATTAATTGGTGTAATTTATATATTATATGTTGGCGGGTTATTATAATTGAACCGTAAACCGTAACCCAAAGCTTAAAGATTTCGACTTTTTGTATTTCGGCCGGAAACTAATTCAAACTGCGAAAACTCTTCTATCTCCGATATAAAGGCAGGCATTATTGATTTCTTTCTTTATTTCCGAAGGCAGCTTTTCCATTATTATCTTACAAAAATCTTTTCCTAAAATGTACTGGCCAAAACTATTTGTAATAACCATTTCCTTAAACTGCTCCTTAAATACCGCCGCAAGCATATCCGCGATTTGCTTAAAATCCGATTCTTTTTCTAAATTTAAAATACCCGGTATATGTTTAACCAGATTCTTTTTGTTTCCTTTATCAAGAAAATAGCTTTCTATTGTCTTCATATCCCCTAAAAATACTCTTTCCATATATGGCCAGATGAGTAAATATTTCTTTAAAAGATTAGCCGGATTGGCTTTCTTATCAGTTAGAACTGCCCAATTCGGCAGCATTCTTTCTTTGGTTTTTGTCAAAATGTTGTTTAATATAACTGCTTGGGGTACTTTTGGTTGTGAAAATCGCGTAAGTACGGGCACATATAAAATTTCGCCGTCAATAAGCGAAAGTCTCTTAAATCTTTTTGCTTTTTCCAGAAACGCCGCGCCTTTGCTTAATATTTTTGGATAATATCCCATCATAAAAGCAGGGCTGGTTAAATTGCATTCTATTTTATCAAGCACCTTACCCTTTTCATCCAGCAACTCTACTTTCCTCACTCCGGAAGATACTCCGTCTATAAAGCTTAAGGTAAGCTTTGAAAGGTAATCAAAACTTTTGGTATACCCTATAATCAGAGTTTTATCTTTCAACATCCGGGAAACCGAAGCTTTTACATGATATAAAGGCATAAAAAAATCATCGATGTTGCAGGGCCCGTCCCAGAGCGTGGTTAACTTTGCATCGCTAAATCCCGTTGTGTTATTTAGAAAATAAAATTTTACCGTTGAAACAAGCGTGAGACGCTCTTTTATAAATCCTAAGCTTATCGACGGTTTATAGTTAAGTGTCCTGGAAGAAAAATATTTTACGCTTTTTGCGGGATAGCTGAAACATTCACAAAGCCGTAAAAACCCCGGCCTTTTTGCATTTTTTTCGATTTTTCCGCCGATATAAGAAGAGAAACTAAACATCATTAAAAGGCTCTTTATTGAATTTACACTTAGATGCGGAAAATAGGCGCGTAATTCTTCCTTCAAAAAATCATATAAACCGGCCTGCGAATCCATCGCCTTAAGCAAAAGCAGACCGCAATCCTGGATGGATTTACTTTTGTATAAAAGAATGTGCTTCTTTCTTCCGCGCGTGGATTGTATGCCTCTTGCCTTTAAAACAGCGCTGATTGTGCTTTTTGAAACATTCAGCTGGTGTTTTTCTTTTAGGAGGCTGGAAATGCCTCTTACCCCAAGGTAAGGGTTTCTTTTGGCTTCAGTTAGAATGAGGGTTTTATTGATAGAATTTATTTTAACTCGCATCAATTAAATAACCAAGATACAAGCTCCAAACAAATTCCAATATTCAATAGCCAAACGATTCTATTTTTTTTGATTATTGAAATTTGGTTATTGGTCATTGTTTGGTTATTGTATCTTGGAGCTTGGTTATTT
>JALOBR010000032.1 GCA_023228195.1 Candidatus Omnitrophota bacterium | reverse complement strand
AGAGATGTCCTAGTTGTAAATTTATAGGGCGATTTTTTTTAGAGAATTATAAGTTTGTATATGATGGTTATTCTAAAACAAGAAATGGAACTGTCGCCAATATAGTGGAATTGAACAATGCTATTGTATGGGGAGGTCTTTTTGAGATAAATAAAGATAATCTGGCTGCTTTAGATTGTTATGAAGGATTTCCTAAATATTATGATAAAAAAATAGTAAAAGTGAAAAACGAAACAAGTAATGTCTACGACGCTTGGGTATATTTTCGCATTGGGATGAAACAAGATCGGCCTTCAAATGACTACAGGAGGATAGTACTCGAAGGTGCTAAGGATTGTAACTTACCAGAAGAATACATAAAGAATAATCTATAAAATTATGTCAAAATATTATTCAGGGAGAAGAAAAAGAAATTTATTTGATCCACATAGCAAGACACCTTTCAAATTAAGTCGGTCTAAAATAGAACTATTTATAAACTGTCCTCGTTGTTTTTATCTAGATAGAAGATTAGGTGTTGGCCAGCCACCAGGATATCCTTTTGCTTTAAACTCCGCGGTAGATAAACTACTAAAGAAGGAGTTTGATTTTTATCGCAACAGCCAGACAATTCATCCGCTTATGCAGGTAGCCGGCATCGAGGCAATTCCTTTTAAGCACCAAGGTTTGGATCTTTGGCGCGATGCACTTCATGGTGGTATACAATATTTGCATCCCTTGACCAATCTTTTACTTACCGGTGCTATTGATGATATATGGATTGGTCCGGAGGGAGAACTTTTTATTGTCGATTACAAGAGTACATCCAAGGAAGAAGAAGTTTCTATTGATGCTGATTGGCAGATATCTTATAAAAGGCAGATGGAAATTTATCAGTGGTTGTTCAGAAAAAATAGTTTTAATGTTTCATCGGTAGGTTACTTTGTATATTGTAATGGGATTACCGATAAGGATAAATTTAATGCTAGGATCGATTTCGATATAAAAATTATACCATATGAGGGAAATGATTCTTGGGTTGAACAAACTATTCTTGATATGCATAAGTGTTTGATTGGTTCTTCAATACCTGAGCATGGTGCAGACTGTGATTATTGCACATATTACAAGGCACTGGAGGAAGTACAGAGGGATTGAATGGAAAAATGTCCATTTTGCGCTGAAAAATTCAAAATGAAACAATTAAGTGTCGCTTTTGTGGCGAGTTTTTAGATCAAAAATTGAAGAAGTGAAAAACGGAAAATAAAAAGAGAGGTAGCTTATGACACGTAAGAAGCGTAAGCAATTCTCAGAGACTCCTGAGAAACATTTAGATAAAGATGGTAAATTTTGTGTTTATGAAATATTTAAACGCGCTAAGAAAACCATTTATCATATTAGAGGAAATCAGGCAAGACATATAAGTAGCATTACTCTTCAAGGTTATGAAGGGTTACCCCCGGGTCTTTTTCTTAACAGAAACGGATATGGGTTTGGGAAAAAAGGTGCATTTCTTCTTTCCGCGCTCAAGGATCATATTAGTTCAGGTAAAAAACTTAACTTTGTTATTATAAATAAGGAGATTAAGTCATTACGTAAGACAGTTATTACAACGAATGTTACGCTACCCTTTAGAGATGTACGAAATTTATTACAACGACTAGGGCGTATTAATGAAGATAATAACAATGAACTCAAGGAAGCGGTTGCCTCATTTCTAAGTACTAAATTTCCTAAAAAAGTAGCAATTTCCACTAGTGATTTTGATGAGTACAAGTCTGGAGAGATTGCCGCTCTTCTTCGCAGAAATAAAGTTGCACAGAAGTTGGACGAGGAAGATTTGGAATCGCTCAAGAATTTTTTTCCAAAGATTTTCGAAGCATCTCTAAAGAATAGAAGAATCATCCGATCCAAGAGAGACGCTCTTATCCAGAAAACGAAAAATACTACCGACAAGATATTTCTCGATCAAGTAATTAAAGAATTTGAAACGAAACTGAAGAAAGGAACGCTTGCAGAATCTATTTGGCAAGAATTTTTAAAAAATAAAGTTTTTCGATTCATGTCTAGCTATGTAACTTCTATTGAAAAACAAAATATTAGCATAGATGTTAGTTATCCCGATTTTGTTCTTGTTGATGTGTATGGTTTTATAGATATTTTTGAAATAAAACGACACGATACCCCATTGTTAGCGTTTGACGATAGCCATGAGAACTATTATTGGAAGCCAGATGTTGCTAAAGCCATTGCGCAAATTGAGAATTATATTGATGCAGTAACTCATAATGCATTAGATTTTGCCAAAACAATAAAGCGGAAGAAGCATCTGGATGTACGGGTTATTCGTCCCAGAGGATACATTGTGGCTGGAATGAGCAGGCAGTTTAAAGGTGAAAAAGAGTTTGAAGATTTTCGTAAGCTTGCCACATCTTTGAAAAATATAAATTTTATACTTTATGATGAGCTGTTAGAAAATCTCAAAAATCTACGTTCAAAATTATAATTTAGTATAGCTTCCAGCCGTAATCATCCTAGGCCTGACTTAGTTGGGGGGGCTTATGCAAGATAAAATAGAATATGAAGAATTATTCACATTGCACTGGCGTGTCAAGTGAATTAGCAGGCCAATAAAATAGTCTTATATAAAATTTGATATGGAATATCCAAAAAGACCAGAACAGCATGTTATAGAAGATAAATCATTTAGAATTTTCACGAACAAGGTGCCTCCTGAATGGATAGTAAGAGAGACGACTAAGCGAGATTATGGTATAGATTGTTATATGGAGATTATTGCGGAAGGCAATTTTGTAACTGGTAATATGGTGCTAATACAACTTAAAGGAACGAAAAAGATAGATTGGCATAATAATAACGGAGAAATGCTCGGTGATCTTTCGGGTGTGCCGAAAAGCACCGTTAATTATTGGCGAGATTTGCCAGTGCCAGTTTTTATTTGCATTGTTGAGCTTGAAACTGAGAGGGTTTATTTTGTAAATATTAAAAAAGCAATTCGGGAAAATTTCGAAAGATTTGCTAAGAATAAAACTTTTAGTTTTTTAGTAAATCAAAAAGGAGAGATTACTAAGGAGAATGCAGGTATATTATTTTTCATAACATATTTATTGGAGAGAAATTATGAGAATTACGAAAATCATTTAATAACATTTCTTATGCATTTAAGAGAATTTATCGCTTTTTTTGGAGAAAATATAGGTAGAGATGAGTTTATGGAAGTAGAGGATGAAGCGCATCTTTTCATTGTTCATTTATATAATACACTCTGGGAGATTAACAACCAATTACTTATGGATTGGAAAATACCATCGTTAGATGAATGGTACAAAAAAGATCGGGAAACTTTTAACCATAATTTTCAACATACATTGCATGAATTAACCATAACAGCGATGCTGAAGAGTTTGTGCCCAAAATTAATTCAAATTTTAGAAAAAGTTAAGGAAAGAATTCTAAACAAAGAAAAAGATTACTGGATATATACCAATCTATCGCTTTTTAGTTTTTGTATGAAGATTTCATTAGAAGATATTAAAAGCGAATTTAGCTATATATTAAAAGATTCTTCGAACCAATCATAAAACTAACATATATACACAACATGAAAAAATGTTCATTTTGTGCTGAAGAAATTCAAGAAGAAGCAATTAAGTGTCGCTTTTGTGGCGAGTTTTTAGATCAAAAATCCCTCCAAGAATCTGCAACATTCAAGAAAACAAATAGAGTTAATTTAAGCCGGGCTGCAGTGGCAGAATATCTTTGTGTGCCGCGTACGGCCATTGATGCTTGGGTACGGCAGGAAAAGATGCCATTCTCACGCATCGCCGAAGGCCGGGTTATCTTCCGCAAGAGCGAGATTGACCGCTGGATTGGCACAGGCGACGTTACGGCATACTCCCGTTACGTAAGTAGCGCAAAGAAAATGAGCGATATTTTGCCGGAAGGCTATAAACCGCCTAGCGAAGAGCAGGAATGGATTGATTATGTGCGGGAAGTTCATGAGAAATTTATTAGCAAACATGCGCGCAAACAAGGTATTTCAGAAGAAGAGTACGCAAGAGGTCTAAAAAAGCAAGAAGTTCTCCGAACTATTAGTGCTAGAGCCGAGGGTGTGCGTATTAAATTTAGTTGGGATTCAAAAAAGAAGAAATATCTTATCACTCAAGGAGAAGAGGCATATAATAAATGTCTTAAAAACGATCAAGGCTTTAAATCGGCTCTTAACCAATTGACCATTTTGATGTGTATTTTAGATTCGTGGTATTAAATTGCATCTTTTTATTCTTAAGAGATAAAATAGTCTTAATTTACAGGGGTGAGTTATGTTTATAAAGGCTATAGAAATAGCAACTCAGTTTACTCGTTCTATTCATAGTATCGAAAGATTCTATAGATCTAGTGAAGTTTATCCGGGAGCGGCTACTTTATTTTTTATTAATTCTGATGGTTGGGCATTTACTTGTAAGCATGTCGCAATGATGTTAGCCGCCTCAGATAAAGTCGCAAAACGTAAAATTGATTTTGAAAAAGATTTTACCTCTATGAGAGGGAGAAAGAAAGATAAGCAAATACTTGCTGAACTTCAACAAAAATATAAACTAAATAAAAAAACTATATTTGAAATAAAAAATACATTTGTTAATTGTGTTGAAGGTAAGTTAGATCTAGAAATAAAAGTTCATCCTGAATTTGATATTGCGTTGCTTCATTTTCAGAACTTTAATAAAATTCTTTGCTCCGCATTTCCTATTTTTCCAAAAGATACACTAAATTTAAAACAAGGTAAATTCTTATGTAGATTAGGCTTTCCATTCCCCGAATTTAATAATTTTGAATTTAATAAGAGTACAGATTCAATAGACTGGACAACAACAGGTAGACAAAATTCACCAATTTTTCCAATTGAAGGAATGGTCACGCGCCGTCTTAGTGCCCAAAATGGAAAAATTGTTGGTTTCGAATTGAGTACTCCTGGGTTACGTGGACAGAGTGGCGGACCAGCTTTTGACGTTGAAGGCAAAATTTGGGGCATGCAGGCAGCTACTAATCATCTAGACTTAAATTTTGATGTAGATATGGAAGTGGTTAGAGGTGGACAAAAGAAAACCATTCGAGATAGTGCAGTCTTACATGTAGGACATTGTATTCATATTGACATTTTAAAGGATTTTATGAAAGAACATAATGTCGTTTTTCAAGAAGAATGATAATAGATATAGAATAAATAGTTCTTAATGTCCAAGCAAGAAGAAATTAAGCAGTGGTCCAGGCTTTACGGTAGACAAATAACTGAAGAAGAATACAAAGAAATATGTGACAATTTGAGCGGATTCTTCAAAATTTTATATGAATGGGATAAGGCCGAAAAAGAGAAAAAGGTTTCAACTAATAAAGAAGTTTAGTTTTTTCTTATAAATCTTCGCAAATTCTTTCAACTGAACTATATCTATCCTGCGTTGTCCAGCCTCAATTTTAGAAACATAAGACTGTGTCCGGCCAAGTAATTTCGCCACGTCTTCCTGCCGAAGCTTACAATTTTTGCGTGCCTTTATAAGCTTCTTAACAAGTGTTTTGTGACCTTCGTTATAAATAGTTTTATCCATATCACCACCAACCTTATTTGGCTTGACTGCTTTATGGCGATATGATATATTCCAGAATGAAATATGCCAAAATGGAATATAGATATTTATCATGAAAAAAATGATTGATATGGATATTATTTGGGATGAATGGAATAAACATTACAAAAGCATAGGGATCAATACAGATCGTATTTGTAAAGACGGGATTATTAACCCTGAAAAATTTTGCAAAACTAAACCGAAAATTCTTTTCGTAATGAAAGATGTTAATGATATTGACAATGGTCCAAAGGGAGATTTGCCCGGATGGTTAAAAGAGGGTCCTAAATATCAGCTATGGTTTACCATCGCTCGGTGGTCCGCAGGTATCTTTAACAAATTCCCACCATATAAACAAATAGATTTAAAAATGATGAAAGATTCTTTAGAGCAAGTTGCTGCAATTAATTTGAAAAAAACTTGTGGTGGGGCAAGAGTGGATTCCGAAATCATAAGTGCCTATACTCATCAAGATCGAGACTTATTATTAAAACAAATTAATTCGATTAATCCAAATTTGATAATTGCGTGCGGCGTGATGGAGCCTCTTATTTGGCTTTTGAATTTAAAAGTTAATCCTGAAAAGCCCGCTGCAGACCCCATTAAAGATCTATCACGAAAAACCTGGATTATTCCTTTTAGGCATCCTGCTAGAGCAACCGGTGGAAAGATATATAATAATCTCAAAAAAGTTTTAGCTAAGATAGATTATAATCTATAAATACTAGCAATATAATAACCAATATTTGTTGATAAATTTATTCTTGACAGTGCGGCAAAAGCATGTTAAAAAAACTAAGTGAACTAAATTACGTAGATTGATGTAATATTGTATTTGCCGGTAGATAACAGACGGCTATTGAGATTAAAGATGGAATAAGTCTCAATAGCCGTTTTTTGTTTATTAACCACTTTTAACAAGGAGGGCACATGGCTACTAGCAGAAAAAATGAAGTTAAAAACGAAGTGAGTTTACAAGAAGCATCACTTAACGATTTAGCGATACCAGAATTGGCACAATATATTGAAAACAAGAAGATCGACCCCAAAGCGTTAGACAAAATTGTATTAGAAAAATTGGCTATATATTATAAAAGCAGACGAGCATATAAAACAGAGGACATAGCAGAATTATTGCAAGTATGTAGCAGGACAATAGAAAGATATATTGCAAATGTACGGTCAACAAATTCTTTAGCGATTGGTGTAAACTTTCAAAACGAACTAATTGAAGAAATACTTAATAATTTAAGATTACGTTATCAGAGATTATGGCGGCTATCATATTCAGATAATTTATCGGATTTTGAAAAAGCCCGCGTGATCTTCATGTGTGATCAAATTGAAATTAACGAAGTTATGCTTTTGAGTCGTTTAGGATATCTGAGTAGAGAGCAAGGTTTAGACGCTATTGAAAGTGTTAAAGAAGAAACAGAAGAAGTGGGTAGAAGTAGAAGTGAATCAGTAAAAAAGCAGCTGAGTTTATTGAATTCACAACAATGGAGAACTGCTTATGATTTCTTTAAAGTTAGGATGCACGAGATAGATGTTGTACTTGAAAAAATGGTAAAAGATTACCTAGCGGAAAATGAAAGGCAAAAAACGATGGCTGGGGATGTCGCTGTATTTGTAAAACTTTATTGTAGTGTGTTTGTTGTCAAGGGGTTACATAGTTAGTGTCGTCGAAAAACACGACAAAAACGACAGATTAAGGCATATTGTATCTTAGGGCTCGTCGGACGGTTTTTTTGCTTATACCTATGGTTTTGGCAATTTCTGGCAGAGTCATGCCTAACGCCCGTAATTCTTTTGCCTTAGCAGAAAACTTCTTGTATAATATTGGTGTTTTTCCAACGGGAATGACTATGCGGACGGTGATTTCAGCCTTAGTTCGAATTGGTCGCAAGCCCGTCCGCCATTTTGAAACTTTCACCTCGAAGGGGTGGAAGTTTCAAGGATTGATAGAGAGGTAGTAGTGAATGAACCCTGATGCGAACGCAGCGAGCAAGGGTTCTAAGCGATAGCATTGAGGTATTTGTACCTTGCGCTCCGCGCGGATTCTGAGCGAAGCGAATAACCAAACGAAATCTCTGCCTCTACGTTGTCCTACTTATCGTGAGAAAACATCTAACCAGAAATGGAGATGTTTTCTCGCAACATATAGGAAAAGGACAACGGACTCCGACGAGGTTCCATCCGAGTCGGAGTAGTTGGCCAAAACAGAAATTAATGGATTCCGGCGAAGTACCGTCTGAGCCGGAAGATAATTCAATTATGCAGAAATCCATCAAAAAATTCTTTAAAGCAATGTAATCTAATTCTTTAGGCAGCTTAACTTGTAAAACCTCTGCAAATATGATAGAATTTCTCAAATATGAAGAAAATTTTTTACTGCGTTGATAATGCCGCAAAAAGAAAAGTAAACCTTCCTTTTCCTTTTAAAAAAGTAAAAAAAATAAAAGACCTGCGCGACAAGGGGTTGTCGCTGGTTATTTTTGACGAGCACTTTGTGTATAGGCACAAGCCATCTTTATTCCAGCTCACCGACAAAGCCTGCCTTATGCATTTTGACAAAGAAGATACCAGTAATATTGAGATAGCCAAAACGTATGGTTTCTTGGATTATTTCAGTGATGACTGCAATAAAAAGGAAATTATTTTTAAGCTGGAAAAAGCACAGGCTTTTTTGGAGCAAAAGCAGCGGATTGGTAATTTAGAAAGAGAGCTTTTAAACAAAGATAAAAGGATAAAAGAAATAATTCTCGTAGATCCTCCCACGGGTTGTTATAACTGGCGTTACTTTCTACATAGAACGCGCCAGGAATTAAGCCGCGCAAGAAGGCATTTGCATAATATATCTTTTATAGCCGTTGATATTGATTATTTTCGACAGATAAATGAATTGTATAATAGCGATATTGCTGATTGTATTATAAAAGAATTGGTTTGTTTGTTGAAGGAAAGTTTACGAAACGAAGATGTGCTTACGCGTTGGAGAGAAGACGAATTTTTTATTATACTTCCGTTTTTAGCGCGCGAGAACGCTTATCAGGTAGCAGACAGGCTGAAAGATAAAATTTCCCTGCATAAATTTAAATATAAAAAATTCAGCATAAATATAAAGGCAAGCCTTGGCGTAGTTTCTTCTCCGGGCGATAATGTGTATAATGCAAAAGATATCATAAATGCTTTAAATGAATGTTTGACTGTGGCAAAGAAAAAAGGCGGCAATAAAGTTATCCTTTATGCACCCCATCAGCACAAGCAGCTTGTAAAAGAAAAGAAGGGGGCAGGCTTTGATGTTTTTAGAAACAAAATAGAGAAGCTAAACGCCCTTCTTACGCGTGACCTCCTGGAGATGATTTACGGATTTGCGAGAGCAATTGAAGCAAAAGATTATTATACCGGCCGTCACGTGGAATATACTTCAATGATAGCTGAAAAAATTGCCCAAGAATTGAATCTACCCGTTTCGGAAATAGAAAATATTAAACATGCAGCCGCGCTTCATGATTTGGGAAAGGTTGGCATAAACGAAAGTATTCTTTCTAAGAAAGGACGGTTGAACGAGAAAGAAAAAGAAATAATAAAGGGCCACCCCTGGACAGCAGCGGAAATTTTAAGAGAAATTCATGCCTTGCGCGGAGCTATACCGGCTATTCTTTATCATCATGAGAGGTTTGACGGTAAGGGTTATCCATTGGGGTTAAAAGGAGAAGAAATACCTGTAAGCGCCAGGATAGTTTCATTGGCTGATGTATATCAAGCGCTTGTTTCTGACCGGCCCTATCGCAAGGCTTACAGTAAAAAGAAAGCAATAGATATCATTAAAAAAGAAACCGGAGATCATTTTGATCCTAAAATTACAAAGATATTCCTTAAGATAATTAATAGAATAAAGTAATCAATGATGATTATCCAGCAAAAGTTTTATATGGAAAAAGCTTTACAGGAAGCGCAATATGCACTGAAAGAAGACGAAGTGCCTGTTGGCGCGGTTATAGTTTATAAAAATCAGATTATAGCAAGAGCTCATAATCAAGTTGAGCGCCTTAAAGATCCAACGGCTCACGCCGAGATGATTGCAATCACGCAGGCCGCTAATTTTTTAGGTTCAAAATGGATTACGGATTGCACGCTTTACGTTACGGTTGAGCCTTGCAGTATGTGTGCGGGCGCACTTGTTCTTTCGCGAATTGCGAATGTAGTGTTTGGCGCGGATGACCCTAAAACCGGAGCGTTTGGATCAAAGGTTAATATCAACAATTTGGGGTTGAATCATAAAATCAAGGTAAAAAAAGGGCTGCTTAAAGAAGAGTGCGCTGTTTTCTTGAAGGAATTTTTCAGGAATAAAAGAAATCGCGCCAAGCAACTTAATTAATTTATGTTTGAGCTTAAAGATATAAAAGACAGTTTGGACAAGTTTGTAATTGATCCTTTAATGGTGGTAGACGCTGAAAAGAATATCTGTGTGGTCAATGAGGCTCTGCGTTATCTGGTCGGATATAAAGAGGGGGAGCTTGTAGGGAAAAAGGCTGAAGTTATTTTCGCCGATTCAGAAAAATCTATACTCAGGAAAAGCAATGTAGAAAAATTAATAGGCACAGGCACCATCCTTAATATCGAAACTTATTATCAGGCTAAAGACGGGCGCGAGGTTCCCGTGCTTTTTAGCAGTTCGGTAATACATGATCAGAATGATAAGGATGCATTGATAGTGTGCACCGCAAGAGATATCAGTGAAAGGAAAAGAGTCGAAGAAGAATTACGCGCGGCATATGAACAAATTAAGGAAGCCCAGGACCAGCTTGTGCAGGCGGAAAAATTAAATGCTATAGGGCTCTTGGCAAGCGGTGTCGCTCACGAGGTAAAGAATCCTTTAGGAATTATTATTCAGGGAATAAATTATCTTCAGGCAAAATTTCCTGATAGCGAAGTAGATGTAAATAGCACGTTTTCCATGATGATGGAAAGCGCAAAGCGTGCTAATGGAATTGTCAATACCCTGCTCGATTTTTCAAAAGCGAAAAAGCTTGAGCTTAAGCTTGAGGACATAAACGCTATCTTAGAGGGAGCTTTGGAATTGGTAAAAGCCAACATAAAGTTTGAAAAAATAAATATAAATATCGATAAAAATAAAAATATCCCCCATATATTTGTCGATAAAAACAGGCTTGAGCAGGTATTTGTGAATTTAATCATGAATGCCATTCAGGCCATGCCTAAAGGGGGAAAAATTTTTATTCGCAGTTACGATAAAAATCTGCCTGAATCAAAACAGGGCATTTATGGTAGAAACGATTATTTTAAAGCCGGAGAAAGAGTTTTGGTCGTCGAAATTACAGATACCGGAGAAGGCATCCCCCCGGCAGCTTTTAAAAAGCTTTTTAATCCGTTTTTTACTACAAAGGGGCTGCACGGCGGTTCAGGCATCGGTTTGTATGTAAGCAGAAATATAATCGACATGCATAAAGGGTTAATTGAAATCAAAAGTACCGAGGGTAAAGGAACAAAAGTAATTATTTTTTTAAGAGCGTCTTAAAAGAGGGGGGTCGGATGCATAAAGTAAAAATTTTGATTATTGATGATGAGGAGAATTTTTGTAAACTAGTTAAAATGAATCTTGAGCTTGATAGGAATTACATTGTGGAGATAGCTATTGACGGCAAGAAAGGCATAGATTTGGCAAAAAAATTCAAGCCAAATGCTATTATTTTGGATATAATGATGCCTAAAATGAGCGGCTTTGAAGTACTAGGAAAGCTAAAAAAAGATTCTAAAACCATAGCTATACCGGTGATTATGCTTAGCGCGAAAGAAGATATGGATTCTCAGTTTAAAGCCGCGCAGCTATACGATGAGCTTTATCTGGTAAAACCGATAGATGCCCACACCTTAAAAGGAAAAATCGAAGAAGTTTTAAGCAGGCGTGGAAATTAGCAGCACATTAAAAACAATTGCTTAAGAGAGTTGGCTGCTTTCAATAGCTAGAATAAAATAAATAGTTATAAAGTTAGAAGATTTAGTTTTAGTTGATTAGGAGAGGTGGCTGAGCGGTTGAAAGCGCCGGTCTTGAAAACCGGTGTGGGCCTTGTGTCCACCGTGAGTTCAAATCTCACCCTCTCCGTTGTCCTACATATACCGCGAAACCACCGAACCAGAATTGGTGGTGGTTTCGCGGAACATTTAGGAAAAGGACAACGGACTCCGACGAGGTTCCATCCGAGTCGGAGTAGTTGATTAAGCAGAAACCAACGGACTCCGGACGAGGTTCCATCCGAGTCGGAGTAGTTGATTAAGCAGAAACCAACGGACTCCGACGAGGCGACCGAGGACGTAATGTCCGAGGGAGTGCCGAGGCCTCCGGACGAGGTTCCATCCGAGTTGGAGTAGTTGTCTTAAAGAGAAATAACGGATTCCGGCGAGGCTCCGTTCGAGCCGGAATATTGTTAATAATATTTCCTAAGCGTAAACCATCAAACAGGTAAGTTGAAACAAAATTCAACTGATTCCAGTAATAATCTATCCGGGGCGAAATAAAGTCCCCGGCTTGATGTATTGAATAATTCCGGCAGTTTTCCTCAAGCGCTAGGCACTCCTTTAACCCTTGACTTTGTCAGTCAATTATGATATTTTAAATCTATTATTTTGCTTAGTTTTTGGTTATTTTCTCAAGAGGAGGTAAACATGAGAAAAAACATTTTGTTGTTTACATTATTGTTTTGTTTTATTTTTGTCAATGGTTGCGCGGTTATATTTCAGACAGGCAGGCGTTCAGATATAGAACGTATAAAGACGCTTGAAAAAGAACTTGAAGAGTTAAGGCAGACAAAAGGCCTTCTTGAGCAGACATTGGAGCAGGAAATAAAAGATAAACAGGTCAGGTTAAGCATGGAGGAAAAAGGCCTTGTAATTACTTTTGTTTCGGAAGTTCTTTTTGATTCAGGCAAGGCTTCTTTAAAACCGGCAAGTTTTTCAAGTCTAGACAAAGTAGCCAAGATACTCGTAAACAATGTTCCCGGCAATAACATAGGTATAGAAGGCTATACTGACAATGAACCTATAAAGCGGTCAAAATGGAAATCAAACTGGGAATTGTCGGCTCATCGCGCATTGAGCGTGCTTGAATATTTGGAAGAAAAAGGCGTCAATTCAAACAGGCTTTCTGCGAGCGGTTACGGAGAGTATAAGCCGGTAGCGTCTAATGATACTGCGCAGGGTAGGCAGTTAAATAGAAGAGTAGAAATTGTAATATTACCTAAAACCGTAAAAAAAGTGCAAAAACAAGCATTTGAGGGCGGCGCCTATGAGCCTTCTAACGAAGGAGAGGAGGAATTGAAATGAAAGATAAGCCTCTTATATTGAGTTTGTTGGTAGGTTTGATAATGGTTTTAGTTGTGGCAGGGGTTTCTTTGCTGGTTAAGATAAATTCTTTGTCGAGTTTCCGTGAGGAATTAGCGAAGAAGAATATGAG
>JALOBR010000031.1 GCA_023228195.1 Candidatus Omnitrophota bacterium | reverse complement strand
AAATTTCTCGAGCAGGTGCTACTCGAGCTTAAGAGGGGCGGGTTTGTCGAGAGCAAAAGGGGTAAAATCGGAGGATATCTTTTAGCCAAGCATCCAGCTGAGATAAAAATAGGGGATGTGGTTAGGTTTGTTGATGGCCCGATTGAGCCTATAACTTGTGTAGAGAAAGACTATTCCGGTTGCCGGGACGTTTATAGGTGCGCATTTCGCGGTATATGGCAGGATGTCTCAAGAGCAATCAGCGGTATAATTGACAACATTACATTTGATGACTTAGCCAGCCAGACAAAGAAGCGGCAGGAAGTGTGTTCATATTCAATATAAAATAATAAACAGTAAACTTAATTAAAAATATTTTTAATAAGGAGGGAAGATGAGTAAAATTGACAACAAATTGAAAATTGAAACATTAGCATTGCACGGGGGGCAGGAGGTTGATCCTGTAACCGGTTCCCGAGCTGTTCCGATTTATCAGACAACTTCGTACCAATTTAAAGACACAGAGCACGCGGCCAATCTTTTCGGTTTAAAAGAGTTCGGCAATATTTATACCCGTTTAATGAACCCGACTACCGACGTGTTTGAAAAAAGAGTTGCACTTTTAGATGGCGGTGCCGGCGCGTTGGTAACGGCAAGCGGCCAGGCGGCGATTACCATTGCTCTTTTAAACATTGCGCAGGCAGGCGATGAAATTGTTTCAGCGGACAACCTTTACGGCGGAACATATAATTTATTCCATTACACCTTTGCTAAGTTAGGGATTAAAGTTAATTTTGTTAAATCTAACGATCTTGAAGCCTTTCAAAGGGCAATCACACCAAAAACAAAAGCAATTTATGCAGAATCCATTGGAAATCCAAAACTGGATGTTTGTGACTTGGAAGGTTTATCGAGCTTAGCGCATAAAAACGGTATTCCTCTTGTGTTGGATAACACTGTTTCGCCATATCTTTTGCGGCCAATTGATTTTGGTGTCGATATCGTAGTTTATTCGGCAACAAAGTTTATCGGCGGACATGGCACCAGTTTGGGCGGAGTGATTGTTGATTCCGGAAAATTTGACTGGACCAACGGAAAGTTTCCGTTAATTGCAGAACCTGACCCGAGCTATCACGGCATAAATTTTGTAGAAGCGCTTAAGCCCCTGGGAAATATCGCTTATATTATTAAGGCGAGAGTTACTCTTTTAAGAGATTTAGGTGCTACAGTTTCGCCATTTAATTCTTTCCTATTTTTGCAGGGACTAGAGACTTTGCATCTTAGAATGCCAAGGCATTGCGAGAATGCTTTAGCTGCTGCGAGATATCTTTCAAAACACAAGAAAGTAAGTTGGGTTAATTATCCTGGGCTGGATAGCAGTCCGGAGAAAGAAAAAGTAAAGAAATATTTTTCCAAAGGAGCCGGTGCAATTATTGGGTTTGGCGTTAAGGGTGGTTTGGTTGCAGGAAAAAAATTCATTGAATCATTGGAGTTGTTTTCTCATTTAGCCAATATCGGCGATGCGAAGAGTTTGGCGATTCATCCGGCGACGACAACGCACCAGCAATTATCCAGCGAAGAGCAATTGGCAACAGGAGTGACCCCTGATTTTATCAGGCTATCTATCGGCATAGAACATATTGATGATATTATCGCCGACATCGAACAGGCGTTGCGTAAGGTAAGTTAAGGAGGAAAAAATGCCCAGGATTTTTAATAACATAATTGATACAATTGGTAATACCCCGCTTGTAAGGTTAAATCGCCTTGCTGAAGGGTTAAATGCTATAGTAGTTGTTAAGCTTGAATCTTTTAATCCTTTATCAAGCGTAAAGGATCGTATAGGCGCGGCAATGATTGAGGATGCTGAAAAAAAAGGGGTTCTTAAAAAGAATTCCGTAATTATCGAGCCTACAAGCGGAAATACCGGTATCGCACTTGCGTTTGTCGCGGCAGTAAAAGGATACCGCCTCATTCTTACTATGCCTGAGACCATGAGCGTTGAACGCAGGCAGCTTTTAAAGATATTCGGAGCGGAGCTTGTGTTAACGGATGGAGCTAAGGGTATGAAAGGCGCGGTAGAGAAAGCGGAAGAATTGATTAAGTCTACACCAAACAGTTTTATGCCGCAGCAGTTTAACAACCCGGCAAACCCGGAAATTCATAGAAAAACAACTGCGCAGGAAATATGGAATGATACCGAAGGTAAAGTTGATATTCTTATTTCAGGCGTTGGTACCGGCGGCACTCTTACAGGTATTTCTGAAGTGATTAAAAAAAAGAAGAAAGACTTTAAAGTAATTGCAGTTGAGCCGGAAGCTTCACCTGTTTTATCTGGTGGGAATCCCGGACCGCATAAAATTCAGGGTATTGGTGCGGGGTTTACGCCTCAGGTTTTAAATAAAGATATTATTGACGAGGTTATCCGTGTTAGCAACGATGATGCCGGAGAAACAGCCAGGCTGCTTGCCAAGCTTGAAGGTATTCTCGCAGGAATTTCCAGTGGCGCAGCGGTTTGGGCGGCTTTAGAAGTAGCGAAACGAAAGGAAAATAAAGGAAAACTTATCGTAGCAATAGTTCCTGATACGGGGGAGAGATATCTTTCTACCTGGCTTTTTCAGGATGCCAGATCCTAATTTAAAATTTGGACAAAAGTAAAATAACGTAATAAAATAAATAAAGTCTAAATCGAAATAATGTTGTTTTAAATACAATCGGGTTCTTTAAGGAGTGGACAATGACTAAAGCAAGTGTTGGTACGGTTGAAACAAAATATTTTACTTTTGCAAATTCACCTGAGGCCTTTAGCCTCGAGAGTAAAGAAAAATTGGGCCCGGTGACACTTGCCTATGAAACGTATGGTACGCTTGCACAGGACAAATCAAACGCAATTTTGATTTTGCATGCGCTTTCCGGCGATGCGCACGCAGCTGGGTATCATAAGGGCGATGAAAAACCAGGCTGGTGGGATAATATGATCGGCCCGGGACGCGCCTTTGATACAGAAAAATATTTTGTTATATGCTCAAATGTGCTCGGAGGCTGTCGTGGTTCAACCGGACCGGTAAGTATAAATCCGAAAACTAACAAGCCTTTTGCCTTGGATTTTCCGCTTATTACTATAGGCGATATGGTGGCAGCGCAAAAGGCATTAATAGATCATCTTGGTATTGATAAGTTGCTCACGGTTGTAGGTGGTTCAATGGGCGGAATGCAGGCCCTTGCCTGGCTCGTTAAATATTCCGATAGAATACGCAGCGCCATACCTATTGCGTGCGCGCTTAAGCATTCCCCGCAGCAAATTGCTTTTGATGAAGTTGGCAGGCAGGCCATAATGGCTGATCCGGATTGGAAATCAGGCAATTACTACGAAGGCAAATCTCCCGATAGAGGCCTGGCTGTTGCAAGGATGCTCGGCCATATTACTTACATGAGCGACATCTCGATGGCTGAAAAATTCGGACGGCATAAAAAAAATAACATTCAGCCTTTTAAGTTTACTGCCGATTTTGAGGTGGAGGGTTATTTGCATTATAGGGGGGATAATTTCGTAAAAAGGTTCGACGCGAATTCTTATCTTTACATTACTAAAGCCATGGATAATTTTGACGCGTCTAAGGATAAGCCGCTTCACGAAGTGCTTTCCGGAAAACCCCTTAAGGTGCTGGTGATAGCATTCAAGTCTGATTGGTTGTATCCTGCGTACCAGTCAAAAGAAATCGTAAAAGTATGTAAACACGCCGGTATCGGAGCAAGTTTCTGCGAGGTTGATTCTACATACGGTCACGATGCGTTTCTTTTGGAGATTGAAGAGGAAACCCACCTTATTTCTCATTTTCTAAAAAGTGTTTCACAAAAACGAGGTAAAGCATGAAGGAAAATGAAATTATTAAAGGCGACCACAAAGCGATACTTGATATGGTTGAGCAAAATTCATCAGTGCTTGATCTTGGCTGCGGCGGTGGAGAGCTGCTTGAGCTTTTAACTTTAAGAAAAAATGTACGCGGTCAGGGCATAGAAATAGATGAGCAGGCAATATACAGGTGCGTCGCAAGGGGCTTAAGCGTGCTTCACGGCGATATAGATACCGGACTTTCGGAATATAAAGACAAAGCTTTTGATTATGTAATACTTAACCAGAGCCTTCAGCAGTTAAAGCACGTTGAAACTGTGCTTTTTGACGCATTGAGAGTTGGCAAAAAAGTAATAGTAGGTTTTCCTAATTTCGCTTATTATAGAGCGCGCCTGCGTTTGTTTTTACGAGGAAGGGTTCCTATAACCGCATCTCTTCCTTACACATGGTATGAAACGCCCAATTTACATTTTTTAAGCACGCTTGATTTTCTTGATTATTGCAAAGAAAAGAAAATTAAAATTGAGCTTAAAGTTTATCTGGCCGCAGATAAACCTATGCGGATACTGCCTAATTTTTTTGCAAACATAGGGATATTCCTTATCTCTAAATAATTAAAAATGAAATCAGCCCTTGATAAACGCACTATAATTATCTGTAGAAGCATAACAAATTTTCCGAAAACAGATGTTGGGATAAAAACAATAATCTTAAGTAAAAAAGGAAGGGTTGGGTGAATATAGTTTTAGTCGGCAATGCCAACGTCGGTAAAAGCGTTATATTTAACGCGCTTACTAAAAGCTACGTCACTGTTTCGAATTATCCGGGTACAACAGTAGACGTATCAAAAGGTATAGCAAAACTCGGGCCGCAGAACTTTACAGTCTATGACACTCCAGGCGTAAACAGCCTTATTGTCCATTCCGAAGATGAAAAAGTAACCAGAGATATACTTTCAACGAGCGATATTGCCTGCGTTGTGCAGGTTGCTGACAGCAAGAACCTCAAGCGTTCGCTTGTGCTTACCTTAGAGCTTATTGAGTTTGGCCTGCCGCTGGTGCTTAACCTAAATATGAGCGATGAGGCTAAGGAGCGCGGTATAAGCATCGACATAAAAAAACTTTCTGAAAAATTAGGCATCGATATTATTGAAACTGTAGCTGTGACCGGAGAAGGAGTTTCTAAATTAAAAGAAGCTATATTAAAAGTAAAAACCGCTCATCCGGTAAATGCCACGCTTTCACCTGCCTTAGACAGAATAGTTTCTCTCAAGAAGAAAAACAAAATAATTGAAGAGTTAGTAAAAGATGTTTTACGTATTTCAAAACCAAAAGCAAAAAGTGCATCTGAATTTATAGGCAGCCTTACCGTGAGCCCTGTGACCGGGATACCTATACTTATTGCGGTTTTATTTGTGATGTATCTTTTTGTAGGAAGGCTTGCTGCTGTTTGGGGCGTGGATTTTTTCGAAAATACAATATTCGGTGCATACGTTAACCCTTTTTTGGATAGCTTCATAGATAAATTTATTCCAATCCCGATTATCAAAGAATTTTTGATGGGTGAGTACGGTATCGTCAGCATGGCGGTTACTTACGCCTTTGCCATAATATTTCCTATAGTAACTGCATTTTTTTTATTTTTCGGCATACTTGAAGATTCAGGATATCTTCCGCGGTTATCGGTATTGTCAGACAGGGTTTTTAGGGTAATTGGTTTAAACGGCCGCGCGATACTACCGATGGTGCTTGGTCTTGGTTGCGGGACAATGGCCACGCTAACCTCGCGGATATTAGAGACAAAAAAAGAGCGCATTCTGGTTAGTATTATTCTTACTCTGGCCATTCCGTGCTCTGCCCAGTTAGGTGTGATTATGGCGATGCTTAGCAATTTTTCGCTAAAAGCATTTCTCCTTTGGTTTTCCATAATACTTTTTGTTATCGTCGTTATAGGCTTTTTGGCTTCAAAGTTAGTGCCGGGAAAACGCAGCCCATTTATTCAGGAGTTACCCCCTATGAGGTTTCCGCAGATTACAAATATTATCGTAAAAACCGGCGCACGCCTTAAATGGTACTTGAAAGAGGCAGTGCCTTTATTCATTCTGGGGACATTTATACTTTTTATGTTTGATAAAATAGGGTTGCTACGCTGGATAGAGAGAATTTTGAGCCCTTTTATCGTAACCTGGCTGCATTTACCCAAAGAAACAACCGCCGCATTTATCGTAGGTTTTTTACGAAGGGATTATGGCGCGGCTGGTTTATATGCATTGGCAAGGGCAGGTGCGCTTGATAAAATACAAATTTTTGTAAGTCTTATCGTAATAACTTTGTTTGTGCCTTGCATTGCGCAGTTTTTGGTTACCGTAAAAGAAAGGGGCGCAAAAGTTGCGCTTATGATTTCCGGTTTTGTATTTCTTTTCGCATTTTTGTTCGGCGGGCTCTTGGATCACTTGTTGCGTTATTTAATTTTGACAAAAGGGTTTGCGGTTCTATAATTTAAAGAGGAGATTTTTATGGATCATAACCAAAAAATTGAAGAAGCTTTAACTATAATCTGGGAGGAGAGAGAAAAGAAAATAGCTGATAAGGGCGCAATAGCAAAAAGATTTTTGGAGTCAATCAATGAAGACGTTTCCCAAAATTTACTAAGCGAAGGTTTTGTCCTGATCGAGAAAGATATAATAAAATTTAGCGATAAGGGCGAATCCAAAGCAAGAGATATCATAAGGCGCCAACGGCTTGCTGAACGCCTTTTAATGGATGTGCTTGAGGTGGGCAGAAAGGAAGTTGATTCTTCCGCGTGCGCCTTAGAGCACATATTATCAAAAGAAGTCGAGGAAAGTATATGCTCGCTGTTGGGGCACCCTAAGGAATGTCCCCATGGTTTGAGCATACCTTCCGGTGCATGCTGCGAGAAAGCAAAAGGTTTGATTGAAAGTATTGTAATACCGTTAACCCGGCTCAAAGTATCCGAGACAGGAAAGATTGTTTACGTTTTGACGCGCGAACATCCTCAATTACACAGGCTTATGTCTTTTGGTATTGTGCCTGGAGCAAGAATAAAGCTTCATCAAACCAGGCCGTCTGTTATAATTCAAGTTGAAGAAACTCAAGTGGCGCTGGAAGAGGAAATAGCAAAAGAGATCTATGTTAAAAGGTTATCTTGATGAATAACAGTATCGGTTTGTTCCGTCGTTTTTTAACATGCCAAAAACAAATTGACAATAATATGTAAATTTGTTTTAATGAAACTAATTTAGGGGAGGTCGTGATGCGGCCTGAGAGTTCCCGTTAACGGGATTACCCTTATAACCTGATCTGGATAATGCCAGCGGAGGGAAGGTATAAGTATTATTAATCCTTGCGCTGCTGGCGCAAGGATTTTTTATTTTCCGAAAAAATAAGGGGGTATTATGGGGTTGGATGAGATTAAAATTTCAAAAGCTATCATAGAGTCATTTAATAAGAAGCTCATTGACGCTCTGGATGTTGATGTCGCAATCGTCGGCGCGGGTCCTGCGGGTATGGTTTGCGGATACTATCTGGCTCAGGCCGGGAAAAAGGTGGTCCTTTTTGAAAGAAAACTTTCAGTCGGAGGAGGAATGTGGGGCGGCGGTATAATGTTTAATGAAATCGTAGTGCAGGATGCAGCTAAAAGAATTTTAGATGAATTCGGTATTAAAAACCGGCGCTACGAAAAAGGTTATTATCTGGCCGATTCAATTGAAGCGGTTTCGGTTATTTGTTCAAAGGCAGTCCAGTCAGGTTTAAGAATTTTTAATTTGATGAGCGTTGAAGACGTAATGGTGCGTAGGAAAAAAGTAACCGGCCTTGTGTTGAATTGGACAGCGGTTGAAATGGCTAATTTACATGTTGACCCGATTACAATGCGTGCTAAATTTGTTGTAGATGCAACAGGTCATCCAGCGGAAGTGGCAAGGATCGTTGAAAGAAAGTCAGGCATAAAGCTTAATACCAAAACCGGGAAAACTCTCGGAGAAGAATCGATGTGGGCGGAAGTCGGAGAAAATACTATCGTGAAAAATTCCAAAGAAATTTGTCCCGGATTATATGCGTGCGGTATGTGCGCAAACGCTGTATTCGGCGGCCCGCGTATGGGTCCGGTTTTTGGCGGAATGCTTTTAGCCGGAGAACATGTTGCAAAAGACTTGCTTAAGATACTTTAAGTTATAGTATAATTTAAAGTATGGGAGGCGTGATATGATTAAAACAAAAATTGACGCGTATAGCTTATTAAAAAAAATCAGGCAAGAAAAACCAATTGTGCACCATTTAACCAATTGGGTTACTATCTATGATTGCGCAAATATAGTGAAAGTATTGGGTGCTTCTCCGGTTATGGCGCACGCCAAAGAAGAAGCTGCTCAGATGGCGAACATCGCATCAAGCCTTGTTTTAAACATCGGAACGCTAACGCCCGAATTTGTTGAGGCAATGAAAATTGCCGCAAGAAGTGCAAATAAAAAAGGAATTCCCGTTATCCTTGATGTTTGTGGCGCAGGAGCAACAAGATTACGCGATGAAAAATCTTTTGAATTATTAAATGAAGTCAGGATTGATATTATTAAAGGAAATGCTTCCGAAATTGTGAGGCTCTCCGGAGAAAACATCCGGACAAAAGGCGTAGATTCTTCCGAGGTTGAACAAGATATGCTTGCTGTTACCGGGTGGCTGTCAAATAGGTTTAAAGCGGTTGTCGTAGCAACAGGCAAACATGATATTGTAAATGGTAAGGGTAAAAGCTATATTATAAAAAATGGCCACCCTATAATGACGCATGTTGTTGGAACGGGTTGCATGGCAGCATCAGTTATCGGAACGTTTGCCGCAGTTAGTAAAGATTTAGTTTGCGCAACAGTTTCTGCGCTTGCGTGTTTTGAGATTGCTGCCGAGCTCGCTGTTAAAAAGTCAAAAGGCCCGGCTTCGTTTAAGGAAAAATTATTTGATTGCATTTTTGATTTAGACGATAAAGCAATCAATAAAATGCAAAAAATATATTTATGAAGGGGTATTATTTCATCACAGACAGGAATTTAAGCCGGCTTGGAAATGCGCACGACGTACAAAGTGCCGTAAGGGCGGGAGTAAAAATCGTGCAATACCGTGAAAAAAATCTGGGTACCGGAAAAATTTATCTTGAAGCGCTTAAGCTAAGGAAAATATGCAAAGATATAATTTTCTTGATAAACGACAGAGTTGATATAGCTCAGGCAGTGGATGCGGATGGCGTTCATCTCGGGCAGGATGACCTGCCGTATTTAACAGCAAGGAAGTTGCTCGGTAAAAAGAAAATAATCGGCGTTACCGTACATTCTTTAAAAGAAGCAAAATTAGCGCAAAAGCAGGGAGCGGATTATATAGGCTTAGCACCGATATTCAAAACTTCAACAAAGCCGGACGCGAAAGATCCCGTAGGTATGAAGGCTATAAAAGAGATTAAAAAACATATACATTTACCGCTGGTTGTAATCGGAGGCATAAATCTTTCTAACGCTTGGGAAGTTATTTCGTCCGGAGCCGATTGCATATGCGCCATTTCAGCAGTCGTTACGAGTAAAAATGTAAAAGGTAGGATTCAGGAATTTCAGAAATGTTTCAAGCTTGAGATGGGCTATCAAGCTGCTTAAGCATGGTTTGCCCGTCAGCTCGGCAATCATTTTTCTCTTTAAATAAAACCTAAATACGGTAAAATAATACGCGCAACCGATAAACAATAATTACAGCAAATAATAAAAGATTAAATGCGATTATGAACCATAATTTGTTGGCCCTCATTATTTTTGTTGTTTCATATATTTTGTTCGTAATTTTTTCCGGTAAAAGGACTTTAGTCGCGATAGCGGCAAGTATTTTGCTTATTGCTACTAGAACTTTATCTCCCGCCGCGGCGTTCTTTGCGATAAATTGGAATGTTATGGGCATATTCGTCGGCACCTTAGTAATCGCAAATATTTTTATGGAAAGCAGGGTCCCGGCATATCTGGCGGAGATCATTGTCGATAAGGCGAAAAATACTGCTTGGGCTATACTTTTAATTTGCGCGCTTACCGGATTTATTTCCGCGTTTGTTGAGAATGTGGCTACAGTTTTGATTGTGGCGCCAATCGCACTTGCCCTTGCTAAAAAGCTTAAGATAAACCCGACGAATATGATGATCGCGATTGCTATTTCAAGCAATCTTCAGGGAGCTGCCACCTTAATAGGGGATCCGCCAAGTATGCTCTTAGCTGGTTTTGCAAAGATGAATTTTATGGATTTCTTTTTTTACAAGGGGCGGCCCAGCATATTTTTTGCCGTTGAATTGGGGGCGTTAGCTTCATTTATAGTATTATATTTAATATTCCGAAAGCATAACGAAAAGACGCAGCTCATCGCTGTTGAAAAGGTAAAATCCTGGGTGCCTACCGTTATCCTTGTTGCGTTAATCGTTCTCTTGGCGGCCTCGTCTTTCTTTGATACCGGTTTTTCTTATATGGCGGGAATTCTTTGTATGGTCTTCGGTGTCATTTCTATTCTTTGGGAGAAGTTTATAAATAAGAGCCCAATTTTCGATGGGATAAAAGCGCTCGACTGGGAAACTACGTTTTTCCTGATGGGCGTTTTTATCTTGGTCGGCAGCATTACGGCAACCGGATGGATTGAAGTGCTTGCTCAATTTTTGTCCGGTATAGTAGGCAATAATATGTTTTTTGGTTATACCCTACTTGTGCTTATGGCGGTTATAATTTCCGCATTTGTGGATAATGTGCCATTTTTGGCAGCAATGCTTCCGGTAGCAATTTCCATGTCAGATAAACTACATTTAAATCCTTCCTTGTTTCTTTTTGGGTTGCTTATAGGCGCAAGCTTAGGCGGAAATATCACCCCAATTGGCGCTTCAGCCAATATTGTTGCCTGTGGTTTGCTTAAAAAAGAAGGGTACCCAGTAAAATTCAGCCGGTTTGCCGGAATCGGTATTCCGTTTACTATAGCAGCAGTTTTAGCCGCCTATTTGTTTGTCTGGTTTGTTTGGAGAGGTTGATAAAAAATATCCGCTAGAATTTAAATAATTGTTTTAAAAATCCATGAGTATAACCACAAAAACAGGTGATAACGGGAAAACTTCTTTATCTTTCGGAGAGATAGTTTTTAAAGACGATTTAAGGGTGGTGGCGTGCGGAACCATTGATGAGCTATGTTCATCTATGGGTTTGAGCAAAAGTTTGGTCAGAGATAAGGTGACGAAAGAAATTGTAGAAGGGATTCAATGCGATTTATTTATAATCGGCGCAGAGATAGCAACGCCGCCAAAGTTTTTGAGTAAACTTAAAAAAAGAATAAATACAAAATATGTATTAAAACTTGAAAAGTTTATAAAACAGTGGGAGGGTAAAAAGAAATTCGAATCCCGTTGTTTTTGTTTACCTGGGGAAAATCAGATCTCAAGCTCTTTTGATGTATCAAGGACCGTTGCAAGAAGAGCAGAAAGGGTGCTGGTTACTTTAAAAAGAAAGAAAATCATTAAAAATCCTGATATAATTATTTACTTGAACAGGTTGTCTGATCTTTTATATCTTTTTGCGCGGGATTACGAAAAGAGGCTTAAAAAAGTAGCTAAAACAAGGGGGGGCACATGAGAGCAGTATTAAGTTTTTTATTTTTGTTGCTGGCTTTTTTTTCCTTTCCGGTTGCTGCCGCGGATTTTACGGATACTTATTCAAAGGATGAAATAGGTTACGACAAGTTTTTTTCCGTGCAGGGCGACTTTAAGCTTGTCATGAAAGATAATGATTTGTATGTATACGATATTGAAGGTGCAGGTAAAAGGCGCATAACGCATACCCCGAAACTTAATAAGCCTATGGCAAGTTTTTCTAAAGATAGAGGATATATACTTTATGCTGAATACACCGATGGAGGAGTAAAAGGCGGCGAATTAAGATATTATAGAACAAAATTTGAAAATGACGATAATTCCCGAAGCCGCATATCAAAAGAGGAATACGACGCTTTAAGCGGTAAGTAACCATAGTTTTAAGCTGTGACGAGAGGCTCACCCGCTGAGCATGACGTTTTGGGTTGACAATTATAGAACAGAGGGTATTATAAAATCATAATTAGGCAATCGTCCCGAGTTTGAAGGACTAAATCCGGGACGTTAATAAAAATAAAACCTTCGCTAGAAATGGCGAAGGTTTTTGTATTTTAATGAGCACGGTATTTTTTCAAGCCGCAGGTGGCGCAGGAAAAACGCTAGTGCGAATTAATCCCGCTGAGCGCTATAAAATTTTCCTGCGAGCGAAGCGAGTGTGAAAATTTTATAGCATCTTCTGCGAAGCGGGGTTTCGGCAGGTGGAGCATGTTGATCAAAAAAACTATCAGTCAGGAAGAAAAGCTTTCTATACTATCGAACGATTCAAAATATGATCTGGCTTGTTCCTGCGCTCCGGAAAAAAGCGAACATCGAAGGCGTTCCAAAGAAGATAAATGGATATATCCGGTTGTGCTTCCCAATGGAGGCAAAACTTTCCTTTTTAAAACCCTTCTTTCCAATGAGTGTATTAATAACTGTAAATACTGTCCTTTACGGATAAATTCAGACGCAAAGCGTTTAAGGTTTGAACCGGAAGAACTTGCGAGGTTATTTTTGTCGTATTATAAAAACCGGAAAGTATCCGGGCTTTTTCTAAGCAGCGGTGTTATAAATAATCCAGATAGCACGATGGAGCGCATTAATCGCGCCGCAATTTTGCTGCGCCGTCAAAATTTCAGAGGTTACATCCATTTGAAAATTATTCCGGGAGCCTCAGACTCAGCTATCCGTAAGACGATTGCCTTAGCTAGCGCTGTATCCCTCAATATTGAGACGGCCGGGGAATTGAATTTTAGGGAGCTTTCTACTGCCAAAAATTATTTGCATGATATTATGCGGCCAACTGCCCTTATAAGCAGGTTGACAGAGAAAGGGTCTTATTATCAAAACGTAAAACACACTACACAGTTTGTCGTAGGGGCGTCAAAAGAGACAGACAAGGAAATTGTAAGCTACAGCTGGAAGCTTTATAAGGAGCTCAATCTTGATCGTGTATATTTTAGCAGTTATCAAAGGGGCGCGGGTGCGCCGGATTGTTTCGGTGAACGTTCCAGCTATACAAACAGCCAGTTGCTTACACGAGAGCACAGGCTTTATCAGGCAGACTGGCTGCTGCGTAAATACGGATTTCGAGCCTGCGAAATCCCTTTTTGCCCGGATGGTAATCTTTTTTTGGA
>JALOBR010000148.1 GCA_023228195.1 Candidatus Omnitrophota bacterium | reverse complement strand
GCTATCGTTGGCTCCGGCCCCGCCGGCCTTTGTTGCGCCGGTGAGCTTGCGCGCGCGGGGATAAAAGTAGTTATGTTTGAAGGCTTGCATAAATTAGGAGGAGTGCTGCGTTACGGAATACCTCCTTTCAGGCTGCCAAGAAATATCCTTGATTACGAAATAGATTCGCTTAAGAAAACGGGCGTTGAATTTATGCCTAATTTTATTGTAGGCAGAAACAAAGATGTGGATGAACTGCTTAAAGAATTTTCCGCGGTGTTCTTGGGCTTAGGCGCAGGGATACCGTCTTTTCTGGGAATTAAAGGGGAAAATCTTTGCAATATTTATTCTGCTAATGAATTCCTGACCAGAATTAACTTAATGTCTGCTTATAAATTTCCTGAAGCTCATACGCCGGTAAATATAGGCAAAAGTATGGTTATCATCGGCGGCGGCAATACCGCTATGGATGCGGCGCGATGCGCTTTAAGGCTGCAGAAAATGAATGGTGTCAGCCCGAACACAACTGTTCTTTACCGTCGCAGCGAGGTAGAGCTGCCGGCGAGGCGCCTTGAGATTGAGCATGCTAAAGAAGAAGGTATACAATTTAAGCTCTTAGTTAAGCCGCAGGAGTTTGTTGGTGACGATAAAGGTTTTGTTACGAAGTTGCGTTGTCTGCAGTGCGAGTTGGGAGAGCCTGACGCATCCGGTAGAAGAAAGCCAATAGAAATTCCAGGAAGTGATTTTGAAGTCGATTGCGATATAGCTGTGGTTGCGATAGGGTTAAACGCAAATGAAATATTAACTAAAGTAACCCCGGCGTTAAAAACAGATAAGTATGGTGACGTTATTGTGGAGCAAGGCACCATGGAAACATCCATAAAAAATGTTTTTGCCGGAGGTGATATTGTCGGTGGCGAAGGAACAGTCATAGAAGCAATGGGAATGGCTAAAAGGGCCGCCAAGTCTATAATTGAAAGGTTGTGTTAACCCGAAAAATGCCTGCGAGGCGCGCATTTTTCGGATAACTTTATTCATCGTTAGAATAAAGTTTAGGACAGAGTCAGTCAAAGGAGGAGATATGCTAAAGAAAGTTGATGATTTTATGAAAAAGGTAATTGGAAGAGATCCCGGACAACCGGAATTCCACCAGGCAGTGCGTGAAGTTGTTGAGTCGGTTATGTCTTTTATTGAGGCGAATCCAAAATATGAAAAAGCAAAGATACTAGAGAGAATGGTAGAGCCGGAAAGGGTGATTATGTTTCGCGTTCCCTGGGTCGACGATCGTGGCGAGATTCAGGTAAACAGGGGGTTTCGTATACAAATGAATAGCGCTATCGGCCCCTATAAGGGTGGTATACGCCTGCATCCAAGCGTTAATCTGGGCATATTAAAGTTTTTGGCATTTGAGCAGGTATTCAAAAATAGTTTAACCACGCTTCCTATGGGTGGTGCTAAAGGCGGTTCTGATTTTGATCCTAAAGGAAAGTCTAACAATGAAATTATGAGGTTTTGTCAGAGTTTTATGACTGAACTTTTTAGGCATGTTGGCGCAGATACCGATGTTCCCGCCGGCGATATCGGAACAGGCGGAAGAGAAATAGGTTTTATGTACGGGCAGTATAAGCGTTTACGTAATGAATTTACAGGTGTTTTAACCGGTAAAGGTTTGGCATGGGGTGGAAGTTTAGTCAGGCCGGAAGCTACCGGATATGGCTGTGTTTATTTTGTGCAGGAAATGCTTAAAACAAAAGGTGAATCTTTGAAAGGAAAAGTTTGCGCAGTTTCCGGTTCCGGAAATGTTGCGCAATATACTGTTGAAAAACTGCACCAATTAGGCGCCAAGGTTGTTACTCTTTCAGATTCGAATGGGTTCATTTACGATAAAGATGGAATTGATGACAAAGAATTAAGATGCGTAATGAGCCTTAAAAATGAACGCCGCGGCCGCATTAAAGATTGCGCTAAGGAATTTAGCTGTAAATATTTTGAAAACGAAAAGCCGTGGAATATTAAATGCGATATCGCATTTCCTTCTGCTACGCAAAACGAAATAAGTGAAGCTGACGCAAAGGTTTTAGTTAAGAATGGCTGTATGGCTGTAGGTGAAGGGGCTAATATGCCATCAACTCCTGAGGCAATTAAAGTATTTCAGAAGGCAAAGATTTTATACGCACCGGGGAAAGCTTCGAATGCCGGTGGCGTGGCTACATCCGGCTTAGAAATGTCGCAAAATAGCATGAGGCTTTCATGGAGCCGTGAAGAGGTTGATAATAAATTGCACAGTATTATGATTGCTATACATGAACAGTGTGTTAAGTATGGGAAAAATGGAAAATGCGTCGATTACGTAAAGGGAGCCAATATCGCAGGGTTTGTCAAAGTGGCTGACGCAATGCTCGCTCAGGGAGTTGTATAGTTTTTCCGTCTTCGCCCTTCGTTTGTAGATTAATCGTTATGGTTGCTTTCGACGGACGTCACTATATAATAAATCAGTGAGTTCCAGATAAAAAATTATGGGGCAAGTGCTGTTACGCGCTTGCCCCATAATTTTTATAACTTGACAAACAAAAAATAATATGTTATCTTTAAAATGAATTTGGGCACAATGTACGTGCTCAAAAGTAGGGAACAGAGGCGTTTTTAAACAAACGCCTTTTTTTATTTTATATTCCCTTATATTTTCAAAGTTAGAATACCGGATAAAGACGTCCTTTTTAGTAGCATTGTAGCTAAGGGGGACGTTTTATTTTTTTAAGCACATTGTTGAGTGCTTAATTATTAAGAGAAGAACGACGGCGTTCTGTGCCTGTTAAAAGGCATGGAACGCCTTTTTTTATTTAATGAGGCAGCAACTTTTAAAGCTCAAAGAGCGCAGAAAAGTTGCGTAGCCGAATTACCCCTGAGCGAAGCGAAAGGGGTAATGAGCTTAAAGAGATGTAAGTCTTGTTGGAATTACCCCTGAGCGAAGCGAAAGGGGTAATGAGCTTAAAGAGATGTAAGTCTTGTTGGAATTACCC
>JALOBR010000030.1 GCA_023228195.1 Candidatus Omnitrophota bacterium | reverse complement strand
TTTTTCCTCCTCTCCATTTAACGAATTTACCCTTGCCGAAAAGATATATACTTTATCATATTTTGAAATTTAATGCAAACAAAACTTGAGTGTTTGTGTGCGGTTAAACTTTCGTCTTTAAGGCTTAGCGTAGAATAATTTAATTAAGCTTAGCCTTCGTTAAGGCAAGTCCATTAATCGAAAACGACAGTTTTATTGTTATATATTAATATTTTTCTTTCCAGATGCCAGCGCACAGCCCGACTTAAAACAATTTTTTCCAAATCCTGGCCTTTGATCTTTAAGTCGGCTATCGTATCTCTGTGATTTATTCTCACGGTGTCCTGTTCAATTATCGGTCCGGCATCCAGCTCCTCGGTTACGTAATGGCTGGTTGCGCCTATGATTTTTACTCCTCTTCTGTAAGCCTGTCCGTAAGGGTTTTCCCCTATGAATGCCGGCAAGAATGAATGATGTATATTTATTATGCGATTCGGAAATTTATCCAAAAATTTCTTAGTAAGTATCTGAGCATACCTGGCCAGGATAAGCAAGTCTACTTTTTCTCTGATAAGTAAATCGGCTGTTTTTGCTTCCACTTGAGATTTGGTTTTTCTCGTAACCGGGAATTCAAAGAATTTTGCTCCGAAATCGTTTACTATTTTTTTCGCATCAGAGTGATTGCTGATTACAAGCACTATTTTACAGCGCAACTGGCCTTCGGCGTGGCGCAGCAGAAGGTCATGTAAGCAATGCAAACTGCGCGAGGCAAAAACAGCAACGCGCGGGATGCTTTCGCTAAAGCTTAATGAATAATGCATGTTGAACTTTTTGGCCAAAGCGGAAAACTCTTTTGTTATGCTTTCCTTTGGGATGCTAAAATTCCTCAATGACCATTCTATGCGCATAAAAAAAGTATTTGTTTGATTGTCGATGTGCTGGTCAGCATGTTCGATATTACCGTTATTTTTGGAAATAAAGCTGGAAACCTGTGCGGTGATGCCTTTTTGGTCGGGGCAGGAAATAAGTAAAATTGCACTGTTCATAATAATATCTAATTATATAAGATTTTAATATAATATCAACAATATTTAATGACACCCTGTTATTTAACAGGGTGTCTCTCCGCAATTTGGCGGTTGATTTATAGCCGGATAAGATAGTGTGTTAAGTGGGCCAGGGCAATAATTTGCATAAAATAATAGCTTAGTTTTTGTCTATCTTGCCAATGGATTGCTTATTTTGACAAAGAACAGAATATATGGTATTATTTCTAATATGACAAATAGTAACTGGAAAAAGTATTGGAAATTACATTGGATTAAAATAATCGTTGGTTTAGTCGGGCTTGCTTTGTTCTCAATCCTCGTTTATCTTCTTGTCGTTGGGATGAAAAGCTTTGTTGAGCTGGAGTCTTTTTATAAGAAGATGACTTTGGCCAGCATCCCTCTTCAGCTATTTCTTGGTATAATTACTGCTTTCATTTTTGCCGGAATTTATACCTTCTTTAGTTTTTACTTTTTTTACGGCGGAGGCATGGCTAAATTAGGTCAGAAAAAAGTAAAGCCGGCGGATGTAAACGTAAAATGGACCGATGTAGTGGGGATGGAATCGGTAAAAAAGGAAGTATGGGAAGCAATCAATCTAATAAGGGATAGGGCGCAATTAAAAAGAGTCGGCGGAAAGATTATTAAAGGTATCCTTATGGTTGGCCCTCCCGGATGCGGAAAAACATATTTAGCCAAAGCTATCGCTACAGAAACAGGATTGCCATTTTTGCCTGCCGTAGGCAGCGAGTTTGTAGGTATGTTCGTTGGCATCGGCACTGCGCGCATGAAGAGTTTATTTAAAGAGGCCCGAATATTAGCTGATCTAAATGGCGGCTGTATTATTTTTATCGATGAAATCGATTCAATCGGAAGACATCGCATGGCAGATTCAGGAGGTGGCGCCGGCCTGGATCATAATGCGACCATAAATCAGCTGTTGACCGAAATGGACGGGTTACGCCAGGTAGAAAATAATATTATCATTATCGCGGCGACTAACGTGAGAGAAGATGAATTAGATTCTGCTTTAACACGCGCAGGCAGATTTGAGAGGAAAATATACATCGCAAGGCCGAGATTGCACGATAGAGAAAAATTATTCGAGTATTACCTTAAAAAAGTTAAATATGAAGCTTTGATAGATACGAAACTTTTAGCAAGAAGGGCATTGGGATTTTCTCCCGCAGATATATCAAGCATGGTGGGAGAGGCTTCTTTGATTGCTGTAAGAAACAGGCACGAAAGAATAACGTATAAAGACCTTTCGGAAGCTTATGACAGGGTAGTGTTCGGGCTTAAAAGCGAAGTCTTTCTAAGTGATGAGGAAAAGGTTTGGATTGCTTATCATGAAGCGGGCCACGCAATTATCGGGTATTTGACCCATCCGACTGATGATGTTATTAAGGCTTCAATCATCCCGCGAAAGGACTTTCTTGGCGTAGTCGGGCATCGTCCAAAAGAAGAAGTTAATGTCGCGCCAAAAGAATATTGGCTGGCTAATATAAAAATATCACTTGGTTCATACGCCGCTGAAAAAATAAAATTTGGAACTACCGGAAGCGGAGTTAGCAGTGATTTTGAGCACGCGCTTCTTACCGCTCATAACATGGTTTGGTTGTGGGGTATGGGTGAAAGCGGGATGTTGGGTAATTTTTATTCGTTAGCCCTCGAGGATGCCTATGGAAGGACTGAGCTTAATGTGTCTGATGCGATGAAGCAAAAACTTGAAGAAGATACTCAGAAAATATTAAGATATTGCTTAAAGGACGTCGAGGAAATTTTAACACGAGAAAAAGAACTTTTGGAATATTTCGCGCAAGAGCTCCTCAAAAAAGGAGAATTAGAATATGACGAAATTGTAGAAATATTTAAAAAATATGGTAAAGAACGCCCTCAGGACCGTTCTCTTTAGTTTTTTTATCCTCTCTTGTTGTGCCTGTTCCGTATCCCCTTCCTATTCCCGCAGAGATATTGAGTCAACGATAAAGAATCTTTGCAAACAGGAATTCAATATTGATGTTAAGGTGTGGGAAGCCGGCGATACGATCTGGGTCTACTCCCCGTTTGAAAAAATTGTAAATAGTAAAGGTGGGTTGGAAAATGACGTGTCGGAAAGAATACGCAGGATACTCCTTTCTCTCAGGCGTGTAATCCTAAGCATGGAGAACCGGCCGAAATTCTATTGTTTTGTCGCCTCCGATATAAATGTCGGTTTTGATCTTTACTATGTCTGGCGCATAAACGATTTAGTTTTGTTTGAGGTAGGATATATTTCTTTGGGCGATTTTCAAGAGCGGGAAGCTTTCATATATGCACTAAATACCAAAGCGCTTGGCGATACAGAAGGTAGTCACATATCAAGGTATGATATAAAACTTGGAGAATTTATATCGTATCTTATAAAGCAGAATATAGAAAAGAAATTTAATTCTGAAAACGTAAAAGATAATTTTAGAATAAATGATTTACGCACCAGATATTATAACGGTAAGCTTGAAATAAATTTTAATATTATGATAAAAAAGTATAAGGAAGGCCTGCTATATCCTTTCGATGAGGCGGTAGCTGTTACCAAGAAAATTCTTAAAGTATACGATTACCCCGCAGAGATAAAAGAAGTAACTATCCATGATGCTTTTAATAAAAAATCCCGCTTCTATACCCGCAAAGCTTTAATTGAAGATAAATAACAGAAAGTAGACAGGCGCCTTTGGAAGGAGGCAGTAGATTTATTAATCTGTTTTTATATATCTATTCCTTTTTCTATTTGAGGAGCTACCTTAATTTTTTCTTTAACGGCTTTACCGGTAGCTTCAATAACTATTGTTTGCGCTTTTAGCTCCTTCTCTTTGTCTTTTACGCTCGCCCCCTCTATTGCAAAATTTCCCGGGTTTAAGGCAAGAAGATGGTAAGTTATTTTTACTGTTAAGGCGGTGTTGCTACCTTTTGAGGTGTATTGTCTTTGCTGGTTTTGGGAGACAATTGTAAAATCATTAAACTTTGGTATCGTTAATTTTGGCGAAATAAACTCCCCATCAACTTTTAACGTATAGGTAAAAATTTCACCGGTTGCAACCTTGCGCTTGTCTACGGATGCTTCTATCGTTCCGGGTGCCTGAGCATAGATAGTTTGGCTTAAGAAAATAATGGTAATTAACAGATAATTAGATAATTTTAACATTTCTGTTTCTTATTTTAACCCGCCTCTCTGTGAATAACTTAATCGCCAGAGGGTATAATTTATGTTCCAGGCTGTGCACTTTTTTTTCAAGGTTTTTGAGAGTCTCTCCTTTCTCTATCTTTATGGCTTGCTGTAATATTATCGGTCCGTTATCAACTTTTTCATCTATTAAGTGTACAGTAACTCCGGTTACTTTGCAGCCGTGCTTTAGCGCGCGTTTAATCGCGTTTTCTCCTCTAAAGGCAGGTAGAAGCGCTGGATGAATATTAAGAATTCTATTTTGGAATCTTTTTACGAAATTAACAGAAAGTATTCGCATAAATCCGGCTAAAACAACCAGATCTATTCTTTCTTTTTTTAAAACTTTAACGATCTCGTCGTCAAAGGCTTGTCTTGATTTGAATTCCGCAGCGTCGATAAATATGTCTTTTATCTTGTTGCGTTTGGCGCGCTGTCTTACGAAAGCGTTGCTTTTATCGGTGATTAAAACCTTTATGCAGCCTTTAATGTAGCCACACTTTACCGCTTTTGCGATTGCTTCAAAATTGCTCCCGTTTCCTGAGGCCAAAATTGCTATATTCATATCTTACAATTTTCTTATGATTGTTACGTCAAAATACCTGGGTATTTTTTTTATCACAATTCTTACCGCAAGATAATAACAGAATAACGCTGAAACTGCAATAGCAAAGCTTGTCAGTTCGCCAAGATGCCTGAAACTTGCAAGCATTACGATAAAAATAACCACAGGTATTAAAAATATCGTGCAGCTTATAGCCAATGATTTCTTTCCCGAATGCCTACCTCTATCTTATCGCCCTTTTTTAACAGTAAGCCGCTATTTTTTATCGTAACTAAGTCATCATCATCTTTATGGCACATAGAATCCAACTTACAGTTGGTGCACATAGGTTTACGCGAAAGCTTTATAGTAATTTTATCCTTGGAGACATTAATAACTTCTACTATTTCAGTAATCATCTTTTATAACGCAGATATTCGCGCAATCAACGCAGATTCACGCGGATAAATCATCTGCGACTATCTGCGTTACACCCGCGATTGTTGGCGTTTAATTATTGCATCACTCTAACTTAAATATACACTTGGTGGGGCATTTTTCTTTACCGTTTCTCAATGGGGTTTCTTCCTTGGTTTTTGTAAAATCTATACGCGAAAGATTATTTTTGAGATAGTAAGGGGAATCGTTTACTTTAGTGCATATGCCGCAAGTAATACATCCGCGACTGCACACTTTTTTTACGTTAGTTAGCTTTTCGGTATTGTTGCAGCATACCGCATATGCTCCGATACTTTCTAATACAGGGACTAATTCAAAAAGTTTACGCGGACAAGCAACAATACATTTTCCACAGGCAATGCATTTTTTGGTATCGACGTATATTCTTTTATTTTTCAACGAGATCGCGCCGGTCGGGCACGCTTTTACGCAGTCTCCGTAGGAAAGACAGCCGTAGGTACAATCCAGTGAGCCGATAATATGGGTGGCTTTACAGGTAAGCGGGCCTTCGTATTTTGCTGATTCTTTTTTTTCTCCGGATTGGGCACCGCAGCGGCAAACGGCTATGGTTTTTGTTTTCGTCACGGCCTGGCTCTTTACACCGACAATTTGCGCTATTTTTTCGTTTAATTCCTGGCCACCGGGTATGCATCCCGAAAAGATCTTTCCTTCACTGACTACCGCCTGCGCAAACCCACGGCAGCCGGCGAATCCGCATGCTCCGCAGTTTGCGGAAGGCAACATATTGAAGATCTGAGTAATGCGCGGATCTTCTTCTACTTTTAATTTTCTGCTAAGAAACGCCAAAATGAGAGCAAACCCGAAGCCGGTTATTCCCAAGGTCAAGCAAGCAAGAATTATTTCTCTCATTTTTATGCACTAATTGCCACGAATTAGGAAACGAATATTCGTAAATAAGATCATTTTAATTCGTGGTAATTCGTTTCAAATTCGCGGTGATTTGTGACCTATGCGCTCATTAATCCGCCAAAACCCATGAATATCAAGGCTAATATCCCGGTTATTACCAAGGTTATAGCCGCGCCTTTAAATACGACGGGAACGTCGCTGTATTCCAGTTCTTCCCGTATGCCAGCCATTATTAAGATTACAAGCGTAAAGCCTACTCCACCGGCAAAACCATAGAATACTGATTCCAGAAAATTATATTTTTTACTTATCATGAAAAGCGCTGCTCCCAGGATCGCGCAGTTTGTGGTTATAAGCGGCAGAAATATTCCCAGCGCTTTATAGAGCGGCGGAGAAAATTTTCTTATGAACATTTCAACTATTTGCACAAGCGCAGCTATAACCAATATAAAAACCAGATATTGTAAAAACTCTAAACCGAACTTTATCAATATGAATTCATATATCAGCCAACTTACCGTATTTGCGATGGTCATGACAAAAATTACGGCTACGCCCATTCCGAAAGCAGATTCGGCTTTAGCTGATACCCCTAAAAATGGGCATATCCCCAAGAAATAATAAAGAACGAAATTATTTATTAAAATAGCTGATATAAAAATAGCAAATAGACTGCTCATGTTACTTTTTTCCCTAATTTATTCATTATCGCGATAAAAAATCCCAGGGTTATAAAAGCTCCTGCCGAAGCAACCATGATTGACAGCGGATTATACGTTGAAGGCATAATCGGTTTTTTAAACAAAGTTCCATAACCAAGCAATTCTCTTACTGCGGCAAGCACTATCAAAAGCCAGGTATAACCCAAGCCCATACCCAGGGCATCCAATAATGAAGCGCGTATTGGGTTCTTACAAGCAAAAGCTTCGCATCTGCCGAGGATAATGCAATTGACGATTATCAAGGGGACGTATGGTCCGAGAGCGTCGCTTATTCCCGGGAAAAATGCTTTTAAAATCAAATCAACTATAGTAACGAAAGTTGCTATGATTACGGTAAAAACTACTATGCGTATTTCATCCGGGACAATTTTTCTTATTAAAGAAACAAAGAATGCGCTTCCGACAAGCACGAATATCACACCCAGGCCCATGAAAACAGCATTTATGACATAAGTGGTTACGGCAAGAATAGAGCACATTCCGAGAAGTTGCCGCAGCGCCGGATGGTCGTGCCATAAACCGCGTATAAAATATTTTTTCATTTTATCTCAGTTATTTCCTGTTTTATTTTTTGCAATTCGTTATTTACTATATTTACTGCAGCCCTGGAAGATATCGTAGCGCCTGATATTGCAAGAATTTTATCTCCCTTATCGGTTTTTTCTTTTGTGCATTCTAGGGGGCTGGCCAGTTTAGTTCCCTTAAATTGTTTAGTAAAGAAATCTTCCGTGATTTTTGCGCCAAGGCCGGGAGTTTCCGATGATTCGATCACTTGAATCCCCTCCAGCGTAGCAAATGCAGAATCGGTAACGGCAACAATTTTTATCTGTCCCTGATAACCGGGGCCTTCAGCTACCACCGCATAACCGATTAAGCTTTGTTTTTGATCAAAAAGTTTATAAATTTGTTCATCTTTCAATGGTGCTTCCTCTATTTTTTTTACCGCCGGCGATAACTTTGATATTGCTTCCCCAATTTTTTTATGCTGATTAGCAGCGATTGGTTTTTCCGTCAGCGCGCTTACAAACGCAAGCAGAAATCCGCAAATAACAGATATGGTAGTCAGCACAATTGTTGTTTTAAAAATTTTTTTCATTTCTTGTATTTAGTCATTATGCGAACCGTTTAGGTCTGGTATATTTATTTATTAAAGGCACCAGCGCATTCATAAAAAGAATGGAATACATTACGCCTTCGGGAAGTCCGGGAAAATAACGTATGACCATGATTAACATTGCGCAACCGACACCGAATACATATCTCCCTGTTTTTGTAACCGGAGTAGTAACGGGGTCAGTCGCCATAAAAAATGCGCCCAGTAAAAGGCCGCCGCTGAATAAATGAAAAAAAACAGAGCCTGTCTCCGGTTTAAAAATATAAGTTATTGCGGAAATGAAAATAATCGTGCTCAGTAGGCTTAAAGGTATGCGCCAATCGGCTATTTTACGTATTAGAAGATATAGCCCGCCAACGATTAAGCATATCGCTGAAGTCTCTCCAAGGCTGCCTGAAACATTGCCTAAAAACAATTTTAAAGTCGGCGTTGCAATATGGCTGAATTTTTTAAGAGCCAGCGGCGTTGCCCCGCTTATTGTATCAACCGAAAAAGGCTGGATGTAGGTTGTAAGCATTTTTGGATAAGCCGCCATCAAGAAAGCCCGTCCGAGTAACGCAGGATTAAAAATGTTAAAGCCGATCCCGCCAAATAAGTGTTTACCTATAAAAATAGCGAATATCGAGCCAAGCCAGGCTGCGTACCAAGTTGTTGTGGGCGGCAATATCAAGGCTAGAAGTAAACCCGTGACGACTGCGCTAAAGTCATTCGCGACAATAGGTTTTTTTCGTATTTTCAAAATTATTATTTCAGTAAGAACTGCGCTTGTAATACAATTGGCTATGAGAAATAAAGCGTGATATTTGGAAAAAAATACGCAGGCAAAAGTTGCTGGCAAAAGCGCGATAATCACCTGACGCATCAAAAACGGAGTGTTAAACCTGGAATTTGAATGGGGCGACGCGCTAATTATTAGAGGCATATTTTTTTCCTATCTTTATATAGTGCACGAGCGGTATTTTCGCAGGGCAAGTATAACTGCAGCAACCGCATTCGATGCAATCTTTTATATTTAATTCACCCAACTTGTTATATTCATCTCTTTTTACCCGTTTGGCATATTCAAGCGGGAGAAGATTTAGCGGACAAGCATCGACACAACGTGCGCAACGTATGCAGGTATTCTCTTCGCACGTTTTTATTTTATTTAAAAATAAGAATCCCCCGTTTGCTTTTAGTATCGGATATTCCAGGCTTTCCAGGGCTATTCCCATCATCGGCCCACCGCAAATTATTTTTGAGGGTTCGGTTTTAAATTCTAATATTTTTTTATCAAAAAGTTCACGTAGGGTCGTACCGATTTTTAATCTTATATTTTTAGGAGACACTAATGCGTCTCCGGCAAAAGTAACCACCCTTTCAATAAGAGGCTTGTCAAGGTAGATTGCTTCATAGATAGCAAAGAACGTCCCGATATTGTGGACAAGGCAGCTCACATCGAGAGGCAACCCTCCCGAAGGAACTTTACGTTTGGTCAGCGAGTATATTAGTTGCTTCTCTCCTCCCTGCGGGTATGCTGTTTTGAGTATAGCTAGAGAAAGTTTAGGTAAATTGTATTTTTTAAGACTTACTGCAAGGTGCAATTTTTTTATCGCTTCTGGTTTATTTTCTTCTACTGCGAAAATAACATTCTTGGGCTCGATGATTTTACAAACAATTTCTATCCCTTTGAATATCGCATCGAGGTTTTCCACCATAAGCCGATAATCGGAAGCAAGATAGGGTTCGCATTCGCACCCGTTTATAATCAGCGTTTCAATTTTTTTTGGTGGGCTTAATTTCACATGGGTTGGAAATGCCGCTCCACCCATCCCGACTATTCCGCAGTCTTTGATCATTTTTAAGAGAGTTTCTTTATTGAGGTTATCTACCTTACTTTTTGGGGTAAATTTGTGTTCTTCATCCCCAAAGGGTTCAGTGATAATGCATTTTGCTCTTTTTAATACCGGATGAAACCAGTCATCAATGCTTACGATTTTTGCTTTTTTTGGCGAGTGCAACCGGCTGGAAATATGGCCATCTTCAGTTGCAATCACCTGGCCTTGCTCAACTACGTCTTGTGGTTTTACGCAAACCAAGGAAGGCTTTCCTGTATGTTGGGATAGCGGCAGGCATAACCGCTCAGGATTTAGAAAACTTTCGCAAGGCAAATTGTGCTGAGGTTCTTTATGTTCTTGTAGCTTTAACATCTGGTTTTTCTTTTAAGAAAACGCAAGATAAAATCATTGTTATTATACCTACTGCGATAATTATTGTAAAGGGACTGAATTTTTCAGCAAGATAAGAAGCAACAAACATAAAAACGATAAAAGCGATATGTATTATTATTTCCAATGAGCTGAAAATTCTGCCCCAGAATTTATTTTCACTTTCGTTATGTATTAAGGTGTTTACGGCGATAACTACCGGTGAAGCCACCAGGCCAAGGATGAAACAGGAAATGAAAGCGAAAAGCTTATAGGGATATACTCTTAAAAGCGAAACAAATGCGATTAAGTAAAAGCATGAAAAAAATAAGGAACGGTTTATTGCCTTTTGTATGGAAACTTTCGATCCTATCTTACCGTAGAAAAGAGACCCGATAAACAACCCCGCTCCGCTTCCTACAGCAAGCCAGCCGAGCGCGAAAGTGACCGTGCCGAGCGTCTGTTGGACAAAAACAATAAAAACAGTATATAAAGAACCGATTAGAGCAAAAAGGATAAATTGTACTTTTGCTGCGTAGCGGGTCTCTTTTGAGCTCAGGATGTACTTTAAACCTTCCCGTATTTCAAAGATGAATGAATTCTTTACTTTTACAATAGCATCTTTACCCAAGTCCAGGATGTCTTTGGGGTCGAATTTAGTCTTTTCCCGCATTTGCATCATAGCAATCAGAATACCAGAAACCAGAAAAGTTATGGCATTTAAAAAGAATGCCCGTTCGACTCCCCATTTTTGAACAATCATTCCTCCGAAGCCGAACCCTAAAACAGCAGCTATGGTTGCGGTGATAGAAACCAGAGAGTTAGCCATAAAAAAACTTTCCTTTTCAACCAGAGAAGGTATTACTGCCATTTTTGCAGGAATAAAAAATCTTCCTACGCAAAAGGATAAAAAAATCAAAAAGTAGACCAGAGGCATTGAGTGGAATTTGGAAACTGCCATAGGAATAAAGAAAATGCACAAGCAGCGTAAAAAATCGCTTGTATACATGGTTTTCCTTTTATCCCATCTGTCAACGTAGACTCCGGAAATAGGAGAAATCAAAAAAACCGGTATTATTGCCAAGCTAAACATTTTAGCGAGCCCCAGCGACGATCCCGGGTTTAATTTGTAAACCAGCCCGATAAGGGCCATTTGGGAGAGCCGGTCTCCGAATTGCGCGATGATTTGGCTTATCCAAAGAAAAACAAAATTTTTGCGGCGTAAAATTTTTAGATAACCTTGTATCATAAAATGATCACGATCCTTGTCTAAGAGAAGCCCACGAGAGGGGTCGAACCTCCGACCTGCGCTTTACGAAAGCGCTGCTCTACCAGCTGAGCTACGTGGGCATATGTACGAATTGCCACAACTCATTCGTGGTAATTCGTCTTTGATTCGTGGATATTCGCGTTAATAGATTGTAACAAAAACAGAAGTATATCTCAAGAAAACTTTTCAATGAGGCAGCAACTTTTCAGGCTACCGGAGGGAGTGCCGGAAAGTTGCGCAGCCGAATTGACTCCGCACTAAGGTTTTTGTTTATGACTAAATACGGCTCATCAGACTATTTACCAAGTATACCGTTTATTGAAAATAAAAATACTTTTTCAAACATTGGCGTCATGGTTTAATTCGTACTAGCATTTTTTTATGCTTCGCACTTGAAAAATGATGTACTTATTAAAAAAAATACTTGCAAGACCAATCAAATATTGTTAAATTGATATTATAAACAAATGTCAAACAAAAAAATAAATTTAATAACGCCATATTACTTAATTTACGAAAGTAAATTATTAAAAAATTTAAAAATAATAGAGCGCATAAAAAAGGCTTCCGGTGCGAAATTTGTGCTGGCGCTTAAATGCTTTTCTACCTGGGCCGTTTTCCCCCTTATGCGTAAATACCTTGACGGAACAACGAGTAGTTCATTATATGAAGCGCGCTTAGGATGTGAAAAATTTAAAAAAGAAGTTCACGCTTATAGCGTGGCATATTCATTTAACGAAATACGGCAGATTCGGCAGTATGCGGATAAAATTATTTTTAATTCAATTTCCCAATTACAAATGTTTAATCGTTTCGCAGGTGGCCTCGAAATTGGACTGCGGGTTAATCCAGGCATAAGTTTTTCGTGTTTTGATTTAGCAAATCCAGCCAGGCGTTACAGCCGGCTCGGCGTAATCGATAAAAACTCTTTATCGAAAGTTTTACCTTTAATTGACGGGATTATGTTCCATTTTAACTGCGAGAATAATGATTTTGAGAACTTTTCTTTAAGTCTTGATTTTATAAGTAAACATTACGGGGCTTTATTAAAGGAACTTAAATGGATGAGTCTCGGCGGAGGTATTTTTTTTACGAAAGATGGATACCCGGTAGATAAATTTTGTAAAAAAATAAAAGAATTCAGCGAAAAATTTGCTATACAAATATACTTTGAGCCTGGAGAGGCGGTTATTACTCAATCCGCTGAACTTGTGACAAAAATATTAGATATTGTTCATAACGGCATGGATATTGCGATAGTTGATTCTTCTATCGAAGCGCATATGCTTGATTTGCTTACGTATAGGCTTAATGCCAAAATAAAATCCAAAAATACCGGAAGTTTCCGGTATCAGATTGCGGGGCGATCGTGTCTTGCCGGAGATGTGTTTGGCACATACCGGTTTAAAGCTCGTTTAAAGGTCGGAAATATATTGCGGATTAATGACGCCGCCGGTTATACAATGGTTAAAAAGAACTGGTTTAACGGCCTTTCGATGCCCTCGATTGTTGTAAAGCGGTTGAATGGGTCAATCGATGTAATCCATAATTTTGAATATAAAGATTTTGTAAATAGCTTATCATAAGATTATCAAACAGGAGGATAAAATAAGATGAAAAAGAATGTGCTGATTATCGGCGCTGGCGGTGTTGCCCAGGTGGCTGCGCACAAATGTGCCAAGAATAACGACGTTTTAGGGGACATCTGTATCGCATCGCGAAAACAGGAAAAGTGCGATAGGATAATCGAAGGCATTAAAAGAAAAGATCAT
>JALOBR010000147.1 GCA_023228195.1 Candidatus Omnitrophota bacterium | reverse complement strand
GTTTATTGCGCCATTTAGTGATTCCGCAAAAAACATTATTTAAAGGAAACTCGATTTGCACAAGCTCTAATTTTTCTTTAAATTTATTAATAAGCCAGTCTATTACCTCTTCGTTTTCCTCTGGCGAAAAGGTACAGGTAGAATACACGAGTTCCCCGCCCTCTTTTAAAGCAAAAAACGCGGAATGCAGGAGAGATTTTTGCTTATCGTGGAGCTCTTTTACCTTTCTTTCATTCCAGTATTTAAAGCTTCTTGGATTATTAAGATCAAAGAGGCCCTCCGCTGAACAAGGCGCATCCACCAGAATTTTATCAAAATATTCCGGGAATTTCTTCCTTGCCCAGAAACCGTCCTGCGCGAAGGTTTCCACGTTAGTTACTCCCTGAATTTTTAAATTAGCCTCCAGCTTGCAATGCCTGATATGATCTTTCTCAAAAGCTATAATTTCCGCATTCGGAGCAAAAGAAGCTATCTGGGTAGTTTTTGCCCCGGGAGAAGCGCACATATCAAGAATCTTTTCCCCATTTTGAGGGTTTAACGCAATGACCGGAAGCATACTTGAGACATTTTGCGCGTATATAAACCCGCTTCGATATACAAGGGTTTGCTGTAACCCTTTAAAGGGGACTTTAGAGATAAATGCCCCCTTAGGAAACGGTAGCTCTTGAAACCGGCAACCATCCGCAAGCAATTCTTTCTTTAAACTTACCAAATCTGTTTTTAGATAGTTTATCCTGAAAGTAGTCTGCTTCTTCACCAGGAATGTAGTTAATACCTGCCGAAAATGGTGAGGGTATAGCGTTTCAATTTTTTCAAGAAAGCCTTTGGGTAATTTATAGAATATTTCGTTCATCCCGCCCTTCCTTTTTTAAAACTATTGTTTTTATTTGAACCATTGCATTCTGCAAAATTTGTTGCATTTTTATAGATAATCATACTTTTTTTTGGAAGGGCGGGATTCACCCGGATCCTCCTTCTAACGTTTCTTTACATTATAAAACCAATCAATTAAATTAGCTTATTCCAGTTAAGCTATATAAAAAATATTATCTGAATTTGTTCTTCCACTTAAAAGCTATAATAATTGAAACTATAAAATAAATAAGCACAAAAAAAGCAATCAAGCTGTTTTTTTGGTAATATTGCATTATTTTTTCGAAAGAAAACCCTCCAATAGCGGCCATTATGAATTGTATCCAGAATATTCTCGGAGGCGAAGCCAGGATAACCGCTGCTAAGTATTTCCTGAAACTTACCTTGCTTAAACCAAAACCGGCATCCATCACCCTATAAGGAATCAAGGGAAGCAACCTTAGCATAAATATCCAGCTGAAACTTATATTTTCGAGATTTTCATAGAATTTTTTAAATTTACCCTTAAGCATTTTTTCCACAAAATCCCGCCCCAGGATTTTGCTTATATTAAAAAACAGAAATGCATTTATTATTTCGGCAATATAAATAAACAAAGTACTAAGATACGCGCCGAAAATGACTGCCGCAACGGGCTTAAGTATATCTTTTACGTCCCAAAATACAACAAAATTAGCCAAGATATAAAGTATTATAAAAACTAAAGATGAGTATATTAATGGGGTACTTTTAAGAAAAGTATTTATTCTTTCTAAATTTCCGGAGAAAAACTTACCCAATATAATAACGACAACTAAAAGAAAAACCAACGCAATAATTTTAATGAATATTTGTTTAAATCTTTTTTTTCCTTCCATATCAACCCCACAAAGCATATAGCTGTCCGCAAGCAGCGTGGATATCCTGTCCGCGTGACTTTCTTAAAGTATAAAACAATCCCGCGTTTTCAAGCTCCTTGCAGAAATCTTCCACCTCCGAAGGCGCAGGTTGCTTAAAATCCCCCTGGGATGCATTATAAGGTATCAGATTAATTTTACAGTTCGTGCCCCTTAACAGCCGAATCAACTTTTGCGCATCAAGCTTGCTTGTATTAAGTGAACCAAATAATGCGTATTCGAAAGTAACCGGATATTTTTCGCTCTCGCTAAAATTCCTTAAAACCTTCATCAGCTCGCCTAAAGGGTATTTACTGTTTACCGGCATAATTTTGGAACGTATTTTATCGTCAGCTGAATGCAATGACACTGACAGCTTTACTCCAAGCTTAAGCAGAGATAATTGTTCTATCTGCGGTATGATGCCGCAGGTTGAAATAGAAATTCTTCTTTTACTGAAATTCAGACCTTTATGCTCGGTAAATATCCTTATAGCCTTAACTGTCATTTCGAAATTATCAAGCGGCTCCCCTATTCCCATAAATACCACATTCGTTATTGCCTTTTCCGGAATGCCGCGGGCACAACCCGTGGATTGGTGGCGTAGAGCGCCGTCGAAACGGGGCGTAGCACCACCACTACGAGGCTCCGGTTTTCTGCCGATTAGATCAGAAATTGTTAAATATTGGTTTACGATTTCACTGGCAGCCAGATTCCTTTTAAGGCCGCGGGTCCCGCTTATGCAGAATTTACAGCCGTATTTACACCCTACCTGGCTTGACAAGCAAAGAGTGCGCCTGTTGTTTTCAGGAATAAATACCGACTCTATGCTCGCGCCGTCATTTAGCTCAAAAAGGAATTTTTCTGTTTTATCTAAAGATACTTCCCGTTTTGATATTTTCAATTTTGAGAAATAGAAATTTTCTGAAAGCGAATCTCTTGTTCCTTTCGAAATATCTGTCATTAAGTCAAAATTCTCTATCCTCTTCGCATATATCCAGTTAAAAACCTGGCCGGCGCAATAAGGGGCAAACCCCTTCGATGAAAGAGCATTTTTAAGTTCACTGAGTGTATAATTTTTTATATCTTCTGCCATGGGTACCTGCTTTTAAAGCTCCCCGGTCTTGTAAGCTGCGGCTTTTGATTTTTCAGGATTTCGTTCGTTGCGCGAAACCCTGAACCGTACTGCCGACACGCGGGGCTGGTTCATGGGTAGAATTATACCATAGTAATTATTTTTATCCTAGCCGCCACAATAAATCAAAATGATAGCGGTTAAATCGTTTGTTTGATTTTTTGCTAAAGAAATGAGTGAAGCCTC
>JALOBR010000029.1 GCA_023228195.1 Candidatus Omnitrophota bacterium | reverse complement strand
CATTACATCAGCGGCATTATTATTTTGCCCGGCTTCAATCTCTTTTTGCAAAATTTCCCGCTCAACCTTATTAACCGCAACGGACCATTCTTCCTGGCTGATATTGCCGTCTTTATCAGCATCTGCCTCCTTCATAAAAACAGCATCTTCTTTTAATTCACCTAAACGCTTATTAAGCGTTTCGTTGCGGTTTTTCATAAAATCATTTGTTTTGTTGTTTGTTTTGTTGGCTGTACCTAAAACATAGACATCCTGGCCTTCCGTAATATACCACTCTCTAAAACGCATTTGATAATTACCCAAAAAACTTTTATAAGATATGCCGTTATTCCGCATGAAATCAACCAGGCTTGAAGGCATAGACTTAAACCAACCGGAAGTAAATTCGTAATCAATAGGCAGCATCAATTCCGCATTTTTTGGAAAAACCAGCATCTGCCCTGTCCCATCATTAATCCAAAAAGGGCAATAAAAAGTATCGCCATCAGCCACCGTAACCCAACGGCTGGATTTCCCTCTTTTCTCGTAACGTTCAACCGTATAGCGATACAAAACACAATCTGTGCCGGTAAAGGGGCTCTTAAGAAGTTTTTCTTTTTTTGCTTTGCCAATAAGTTCAACAAGGCCAAGGGCGAGGCCGCGGATTGTAGAAGTAGGAATATTTTCGATCAAGCGTTTTCGGCACAGGCGTTTAAAACCCCAGAAAAATAACCATACCCCGAAACAAAAAAATACTATAAAATATAAAGTATGCCTCTCCATAAATATTTATTAAATCAATTTTTTATTATAATCTTATGGAAAGCTTAACAAAAAACACTGTTATATTGTAGCATAAGCAGAAATAAATGCATTCTGTTTCATCCCGTTAGAAAATATCCTACAAAAAGCATAAACTCTTCCACATTTTGCGCACCCGTAGAAATGAATCTTTAAAACGGTTTAAGTTTTCTAGCGGGATTCATTGCGGAATAACCCGTTCGCTGTTTACAAGCCATTTCTTTGTAAAAAAACGAACCGACATAAGCACGGCCTGGACAAAAATTGAAACATTCATCGCCCACCAAACGCCTATCGCTCCAAACCCAAGGGAAATACCGAAGATAAAGGCCAAGGGTATGCGTATGAGCCAAAGCGTGCCGCAGACTATAAGCATAACGCTCTTTGTATCTCCTGCACCGTTTAATCCGCCTCCGAGTATAATACCCCAAGCCATAAACGGCTCAAACATAAGGCTTATGTAAAGATATTTTATGCATTCTTCTATAACGACGGGGTTATTTGACAATAAAAAAGCCGCTGTTTTTGCGCTAAACAGAACGATTAGGGTAAGAATAATAATAATAAAAACTCCGAGGCCTGCTGTAGCCGCCCCCATATGGACCGCTTCTTCTTTTTTATTTTTTCCAAGAAAATTACCCACTAAAACTGCATTAGCCATATTAAAAGCAAACGCCGGAAGAAATATCGCCGATTCTATGCGCAATCCATTGGTAAATGCTGCCATTATCTCAACATTATTATGCTTAAAGGCGTTTAGTATCAAAAAAATTGCCATAACGCCAAGCTGCCAGACAATCTGAAGCACACCCGAAGGCCAGCTTATGCTTAATATTTTCTTGATTATCGGGAGAGAGAATTCAAAACTCAACCGTATAATTTTTCTTACATAATTGATGTTTAAAGCCGCGCCGACGAACAAACTAACCACCGTAGCGACAGCGATACCCCGGAAACCGAGCGGCGTATGGAACGCCAGTGCAAAATCAAGCGCTACGTTAAGAACGCAGACAATAGCCATTGTCCAAAGTGACTTTTTAATCAGTTTGCAGGCACGCAGCGTGCCGTTTGTATTTAAGAGTATATAATCGAAAAAGAATCCTGCCGAATATATGATTAGAAATGCGGACGCATACCCTTTTAGCATATTCGGCATGCCCAGCACGTTGATAATCTTTTTTGCAAAAATTATTCCTAAAATCGTAAAGAATAACCCCAAAAGTCCTGAGGCGAGGAAAGAAGAATTTACGGAGTGGCGGAATTCCTCTTTCTTGTCAGAAGTAAAAAGCCTTGAAATAACAGAAACGGAACCAACGCTGAATGCTAGGCCGATGATTATAAAAATAAAATACAGCTGAAAAGCAATCCCATATGCCGCCTGGACCTCTTTACCGAATCTTCCCGCCACATACACATCGGTAAGGCCGATTAAAAATTCAAAAAACATAATCAGGGTCATCGGCCAGCCCACCGACCAACTTTCGGCGATAATTAATTTTAAACGATTTTCGTTTTTTCTATCAGGTACATTCATAATTTATACAAAAGATACCGTATATTTATTAATAATTTTAAACGGGTGGTATGACAATTTTGCCGACCTTAATCCGGGCACCCCCAAATCCTGCTCAAAATTTATATATTCGAAATTACCGGAATCATTTCTAAGAAAATCATTCAGCATCACCTGATACAAACCCTGCATATTCGGGTCAGCTTTCAACACATGCATAACCAGCGTATTCGGATTAAGCATTTGCGCGATAGCAACCGCACAAATACTCTTCTTTATTTTTATAGCTGCGCCGATAAGATTAAAATTACCGAAATTACTTAACATCTCCCTTATCGCCTGCCTTTCCTGGCTCAACCCTTCCACATTGTCACAATCTTTAACTAAACACCAACGCTCTTCAAAATCAAGGCACTCACTGGCATTGGACGCATCTAATTTCATATATTCATATTTATACGCGGAATTAAATTTTTTTATAAGGTTTCTTTTAGCGTCATACTTTTTGCCTTTAAGCAGCTTTAAATCTTCGATTTTATAAAGGTAGTCGCTGTTATCTCTGTCTAGCTCAGCCTTAAAGGAGCTGTTTTTACTAAAAATACCGGCAAGTTCTTCGGGCAAACGGATAAACGGCATTCTTGTATCGCTGATTATTCTTTGAATAACCGGCCTTATCTCTCCAATGCCTATGGGAGGAAAAAATTGCATTTTACCTTCTTTTTGCGAACGTAAAACTATGAAATTTTCCAGCATACAAACAGAAAATTTATAAAAATTCCTCCAGCAGTATAGGTTTGTAAAAGTAAATTCTGAAATAACCGGCCTGGTTTTTAAGAAGGCTTCGTCAAAAAACTCTTTCATTCTTTCATCTAACGCCTGGAATTGCGGGTATTTTTTTTGCTCCATAACCAAGATAAAATGTAATTTGATGCAATGAATGAAATGAGGGAAAGCCTCTCGAGTGCTATTTGACGAGAAATTTCTTTATAGATTCTTCAATGCTTGAGAAATCTTTTTTCTTAAGCCAATCTTTTTTAAATACGCTTGCTCCGAAAGCTATAGCGCTTGCGCCGGCTAAAAAATATTCAGGCATATTCTCCGCGGTTACTCCTCCGCAGGCGAGTAATTCTATATCGCGAAACGGGCCCTTTATCTCCTTGAAATATTTCGCCCCGAGAAATCCTGCCGGAAACACTTTGACCATTGTCGCGCCTTGCTGCCAGCACTCATATATCTCGCTTGGACTAAACGCCCCGGGAAAAACAGGAATTTCATTTTTGACGCAATAAGCCATGACATCTTTTATTAAAACAGGCATGACTATAAAAGTTGCTCCGGCATTTAATGCGTCTTCCAATGATTTTATGCCAAGAACTGTCCCGGCGCCGATAGCCAAACGGCTTTTCGAATATTTTACGCACTTTCTTATAAGCGCAGGCGCGTCTTTTGTGTTCATTGTAATTTCAATAGTGCCAAGGCCGCTTACGATAATCGTATCAAGCAAAGGCTCGATAACGTTTTCTTCAACGCCCCGCAAAATCCCAAGTACAGGCTGCTTCCTAAACTTAGCTATATCCATTAGTCAAGATCCTCTCCCAAAAGACTTTCGTAAAATTCTCTATAGCTTTCTTTCTTATCGCCGTTACGAAGCGCAATTGCCGATTTCGGATGTTCGTCAAGCATTCCGGTTATAGCATAAGGAATAATATAACCCCACTCTATTTTTCCACGCAAGGGGATAAATTCTTTTGAAATAAGATCCAAAATAGGCCTGATATCGAACTTTGGATTTTTCAGGAAACCTATAAGCAGTTCAAGCGGGCAATTTCCTGCCGCGCGGCCCAAACCGTAAACAGTCCCATCTACAAAATTTGCATTATGTATTATCGCTTCTATGGTATTTGAAAAAGCAAGCTGCTGGTTATTATGAGCGTGCATTCCTATTTCCTTTGTTTTAAGGATACCCTGGAATTTTTTTACCAAAAATTCGGTAGTTTCCTGATAAAGCGCGCCGAAACTATCCACTATATAAATTACTTGGGCACGAGACTCTTTTTCAAGCTGATTCAACGCTTCAGTCAATTCATTATCTAATGCCCTTGATATTGCCATTATGTTTACTGTAGTTTCGTATCCTTTATCGGCAAAATGGTTAACCAGAAATATTGCTTTATCGATATCTTTAACGTACGAAGCGACCCTGATCATATCCACCGGGCTTTCTTTCTTTGGTTTTATATCTTCAATATCAACCCTGTCTACATCAACCATAACCGAAATTTTTGTTTTAGACTTAATGCCGGAAACGACTTTTTCAATGTCAGAATCTTCGCAAAATTTCCATTTCCCAAAATCTTTAGGAGAAAACAATCTTTTGGAATTTTTGTAACCTACTTCCATATAATCCACGCCGGCTTCTGACAGCGCTTTATACACCTCTCGCACAAACTTATCATCAAAATTATGATTATTGATAAGCCCGCCGTCTCTTATAGTACAATCGAAGACTTTTATCTTTTCTCTAAACATCAAAACCTCCAATGAGGCAGCAACCTTTCAAGCGACCAAAGGGAGCGCCGAAAAGTTGCGTAGCCGAATTGCCCGGAAGTGCTCTCAAAAAATATCGAACGAGTACTCTCGTGAGAAATTTTTTGAGTATATAGGCACTTCGGGACTATAAACCTTATAATTTTTAATTTCCCAATAAAACTTGCGTCTTATTTGATATATAATACCCCAAGGCAGTAATGTGTCAATTATAAAGTAGATAAAATTAACGAATTACGGATTAAGTACTTGATGGATTAAGGGTAGCGGGCTACTGATTGATTTTACTTAAGAAACCGGAAATTTCGTTTCGGCTGCTCTTATTTGCCTCAATAAATTCGAGGCCGCATAAATAATTGTCTGACGCCCTGGCCTCATTACACCAGGCAACTTTTGCGTTTAAGTTTACCATTTTATCTATCAGATTTATGCTTATTTTTATTTGTTCGTTTTTCGGAAGGAATTTATTGCTGACTATTCTGACTCCGCCGGCGCTTAAATCCTTACTTACCGTGTAAAAATAATTCTTATGCGACATCTCGTCGCATTCAACCGGGAAAGAAATGTCTACTCTTGGGTGTTTTCTACGTTCCTGCATATAGTTTCACACAATTAAACCGGATGTAAGCGTTTATAGTCCCCTATAAGCAAAAAACTGGATCCGTGGCTAAACACAAATCCAGTTTTTCTAATTAATACATAACATATTTTTCGATAGATTACAAGGTAAGCGCTTTCATTTTTTAAAAATTTTTACCGTATGGTCGAATACTTTAAAGAAGGGTTTAAATATTGATAAATTTGGTTATTTCGCGAAGCTTGTCAACGACCAAATCGGCTCCGCGGAGGAATTCTTTTGGCAGGCTGGTTGAGACTGCGACGCAATACATTTCGGCGCGCTTTGCAGACTCTATGCCGTAAGGCGCATTTTCGACAACTATGCACTCATCTGGGTTGACTTTAAGCATTTTTGCTGCCTTAAGGTATGGCTCGGGATGGGGTTTCCCTTTCTTAACGTTATTTCCGGCAACTATATTGTCAAAAATCCGGTATAATTTTTTAGGTAAGATTCTTTCAACTTCGTAATCTGGCGTACCGGTAACAAGGGCGAGCAAATAACCTCTCTTTTTCAGGCTGCGCAACACCGGTTCCGCATCTTTAAAAATAAATCTCTTAAAATATTTCTTAAATATCTTCTGCCTGAAAACAAAAATTTCTGAAAGCAGCTTTTTTGCAGGCGTAATACCCTCTTTTTTTAGAAAATCTTTCAGGGATTGTGACCATCGCTCACCCTCTTTAGCGTAAACATCGAAACAACTTACCCTTACCCCGTATGGTCTTAGCGCTTCATACCAGGCAAGAAAATGGTACGGCATAGAATCAACAATTACACCGTCCATATCGAAGATAACCGCCTTTGGCGAAAGTTTTTTCATTTTATTTTTACTGTAACTTCCTGGCTCCAGAAAATTTTCTGATTTTCCTTTGCCGTTTCAAAACACTCTTCCCTGCTTACGCAAGGAATGAAACCAAGCCGGAAAGAAGCCTTTCCTTTTTTAGCCATAGAGCCGACCTGAAGATACAATTCTTTTTCACACCTCTGAAATGGCTGCAGGGTCACGCAAGACACTATGTTTTTTTCGCAATTTGGGCGATATAACTGAAATTTTTCCGAAGAATCCTTTAGCTGCCAGTTTTCATCATACGAACAACTCCAGGAACATATTCTTTGCTCTTTCTGGGTTACGTTCATAATGCTTGCGACAACCGTAAATATTTCATCTTTAGCCAGCGTATCCTTTTTAGAAATAATTTCTATATATAAATCGCGCTCCTGAGCCGTGGAAGTAAAAAGCATCAACGACAAAAATAAAATTGTGAATAAACCTCTCTTCATACTTTGCTCACGATATCGTTTTCATGCACCGGCTTGGTTACCCTGATACCTATCTCAAGGCCTCTTTCGGCAAGAGTAATATCCTTGTGGTTATATTGCATGGAACTTATAACTTGCGTAAAATCGGTGCTCTTTCCTTTTATATGTATATGCTCGCTTATAGCGAGAGGGCTCTTAAGCTTGATAATTCCTACGGAAATTTTATCGAAATAATGGGTAATTTTACCTATCTCTTTTTCTTTTACTGCTACGCGTGCTTTTACCCGCTTGGAAGTTCTCTTCTTTTTTAGCTGTTTAGTTTTTTTTAATTTTCTGCCGGATTTCCGTAATGGTTTCTTCTTAATTCTCTTTCTGGTGCGCTTAACCGGCTTTATTTTAGGTTTACTTTTTCTGGTTTTTTTTCTGACCGGCCTATGAAAAGCTTTTTTATTTCTTTTCTTCTTGTGCCGGTTAAATAATCTGTTAAAGAATCTAAATATTGCCATACCAAAGCCCCTCCTTGGGCAACGCCCCGCTCCGAATTCTACACACGAACGTAGTCAGTGGGAATTCCGGTAAAGGGATTAAATTTTACGTATATTTTCAAGCCACAAATTCAGTTTTTCGACAAACTCTCCGGAAAGTAATTTTTCGCTTTCACTGTAACGGCTTTTTTGAGCAAGCTCATATGCTACGCGCTCATTCAAACTTTCATGAATAATTTCCTCAATCGGGATAACCGCGTTTTTTGTATCATCTAAACCATTCCATTCTTCGTTTACCGGAAAACCTGCAGTCCTTAATGCCGGGTCATAAGTAGCATCTAACAAAACCCATTTATATTCTATGTAGGCCCTACAGGAAAGATGATAAGAAACCGGTAAACCCTTTAAAACTTCTTTAAAGTTATCAGGAAATTTCAATGGCTGATCTTGCCATTTAAAAGGGTAAGAAACATATTTAACCGGTATATTCAACCTGTCAAAAAAAGCTGCCAGTAAAAAATGCTTTGGCTGACAGGAGCCTTTGTTTAACTCCAATATACCGCTCGTTCCAACTTCCGGGTCGCGAAACGCAGGCACAATTAGATAAGGAGTATCGCGGATGTGGTTAAAAACAGAAATTCTTGCCTCTTCCGGCTCCAAATCTTTCGTCCACTCTAAGAATTTTTTATCAAGAATTGTTGTATTCATATCATCTTAAATACTAAATTACCATCCGCCGCCTCCACCTCCGCCGCCACCGCCGCCGCTTGAGCCGCCGCCTCCGCTACCTCCGCTTGAACCAGGGGGCGTTGACGATGACGAAATAGCGTTTGAAAAACCGGAACCCAAACTTCCCGCAAAACTTACTGCAGATAAGCCGCTCCAGGCAGGCCCCCTGTACCATGAAGGATTATAGCTTTGCCCATGCTCACCTGCTTTTGCTAAACTTTTAGAAAATTTTTGCGCCCACTCTTGCTCAACATCCAAGGCTAATGCATATGGAAGATATTTTTCAAAAATTTGCGGAGTTACCTCCGGAGGATTTAAAACATTAAGACGATTTTTCTCCGCGACCGAAAGATACATTTTAAATCCTTCAATTTTATCCATTATTTTTCTTCCCTGAAAGGTAGGCGCCCGTAAAAGGCGGTAAAATAATATATTGATAAAAATAGTGGCCAAGATCGCCGTAAAAACAAAAAATGAAGTTGCGTAAAAAAGCACGCCTAGCCCAAGGATTTCTCCGCCAACAAACGGGATGCTAAAAAGAGTTAGAAATATAGCCTCAGCGAATTTTCCTAAACCCTGTATTATCGAACGCCAGGCAGATATTACCGAATATAATAAAGCTATAACACCAACAGTCCATATGGAAAGCCACACGCACATAAACAAAATTATGAATATTTTTTCAGGCTGGTTAGACTGAACGTTCTGCAAAATCGCGCTCATAAACATAAGAATCAGCGATAATAACGCTCCAATAACGAAATATTTTTTATTTGTAAGGAAATAAATCGCTTCATAACTTTTTAAAAGTGAGCCTTGAAGATACTTCATGGCTTTTTTTACAATTGTATGATTTGTATTTTTTAATTCTACGCTTCCCCCGGAAGAAAAAAGAATCCGCGAAAGCGACAGCTCCTGTGAAGACAATACCTTATCGTCAGTATCTGTTCTTTCTAATGTATATTTTCCGCCTTCTTCGCTTATAGTAATACCTCCCTTTACCGCCATTTCAATAATAGCTGAGGTAAAAGCTTTGTTATCGCAATCCATTTTCATAATGCACCGCAGCGCAGCGGCAGAAAATCCCTTAGGGGGCTCATACAAAGGTATAATTGTGCCCTTAGCCGGGTCTTTGCCGACTCTCGCCCAAACAAACAAATAATAACCTACCAGAATTAAAAGGCTAATTAACACTGCAATGCCGCCTGAATTATCGCGTAAAACATAACCCGCCCTCTCCTCAAAGGAAGGCTCTTTAACGTAACCTTTCGGCCAGGCAACTACGATAGTCAGGCCTTCGCCGGATAGAAACGGCCTTGTTGCAGTAAAAATCACTCTCCCTAAATTATCTTTCGAAACAGAAACTGCCCGCTCTTTTGAACCCATCCGGCCGGTATAACCCGAGCTTTCAATAATTCTTCTTCCGGCATCCTGAGGCAAACTAACAGTTGCTACAACGTTATCAATAGGAAATGACCAGCCGTTTCCTGTAACGTTCCAATACAACTCATCAAATTTATCAAAAAAACCCAACTGCCTGTCTGTTTTATACCTAATAGTATATAAATACTTTCCGGGAGAAAGATATCTGGCTTTATTCCCTATGTATAATCTTTTTCCGTTATTCAAATTATCGATATGGTAATCTTCGCCCGCGCCATTACGCTGAACTTCGAGCACTTTGAAATCAACAACAAAATTATGACCGTATTTATCCTGATATTTTGTGGGAAAATCGCGATATATGCCTCGCTTTATCTGATTGCCTTCAGAAATAACTTCTATATTTTCAGTTACCGTCATTGTTGAATCGTCATGAACCGCTATCTCGCTCACGAAAGAAACGATACGCTCGCCTTCTTTGGATTGCGCGTGGCACAAACCTCCCGCAAAACAAATTAAAACCAGAAAAGAAACCGGGAAAATCTTTAATTTCATTATTTAACTCCGAGCTCTATATCCGGCGAACGGCGCTCTGTCGCATATTCTATTTCAAAAAAATCCGCCGGTTCAAAATGAAAACTGTTTGCAACTATGTTATTTGGGAAAGATTGAATACCGACGTTGTAGTCACGCACTGTTCCATTATAATACCTTCGCGCCATTTGGATATTATCTTCTATGTCGGATATATTTTTTTGGAGATTAAGAAAATTCTGGTTGGCCTTAAGGTCCGGATAATTTTCGGCAATCGCGAAGATACTCTTTATGGCTTTTGACAGATCATTTTCAATCTCGAAACCGCCACGCGCGTCCTTAACATTTAAAATTTCATTCCTTAGCGCCGTTACTTTTTCAAAAACACCCTGTTCATATTTCGCGTAACCCTTAACAGTTTCAACCAGATTCGGTATTAAATTGTGCCTTCGCTTAAGCTGCACGTCTATGCCGCTCCATGCTTCCTTAACAAGGAAGCGATACTTTATGAGCCGGTTATATCTGACGATAAAACTAATTATAATTATCAGCAGGATAAAAACAATAACAGCAACCAACATATTTCCCTCCTAATAAATCACCGGCGTTATAACCCAAGCAGATTAATGTGTTTACCGATATTTTTCGCTAAAGCTAAAGTATAAATTAGGTTTGCAACCGCAAGGTCCTGGATAGCAAGGCCGGTTGAGTCAAAAACCGTAATCTCGCTATCCCCGGTTCTGCCTTTCTTCTTTCCACAGATTATGCTGCCAAGTTCGGCACAAACATCATTTCTTGTAATTAATCCACTGCTAAAAGGCACGTTTATCTCTCCACTATGAGATGCCTGCGTGAAACTATCCACAACAACTTTTGCTTTCTTTAAAATTAACGGCTCAAGCTCTTCTTTCCCCTTGCTATCCGCGCCTATCGCATTAATATGGCAACCTCGCTTAAGCCAGCGATATTTCACAATTGGCCTTCGGCTTGGCGTAGTAGTTACGACTATATCGCTTTCCTTAACGCAATCTTTGATACTTTTACAAACAGTTATTTTTTCTTTGCCTGCCATTATGCCGGCCATAAAACTTCTGGTGCAGGAATTATCTTTGCTCCATAATTTTATTTCTTTAATATTAAAATTAAGAAAAAGTCCTGAGACTTGTGTTTTGGCCTGCTCCCCACAACCGACCATGCCAACAATTTTAGAATCTTTCCGCGCGAGATATTTTGCTGCGACCGCGCCGGCGGCGCCTGTACGCAGATTAGTCACAAAAGTTCCATCCATAATGCAAAGCGGAAAACCATTTTTAGGATCGCTTAGAATAATTACTGCCATAACCGAGGGAAGCCCAAGCTTTCTATTGTTCGGATGGACATTAACCCACTTTAAAACACATTTGTTTAATTTTTCCGCATAAGCCGGCATCGCGCGGAAATCTCCGGTATATTTATCAAGATGCAAATAAATCTTTGGAGGCATTTGCGTCTTACCGAGGCCTTGCTGTTTAAAGACATCTTCAACGGCCAAGACAGCCTCTTCCATGCTGATAGTGCCGGCAATGCTTTTCCTATCCAACAGTAAAGTATTAAGTTTTTTCATGTGCGGCGATAAACTTTATTTACTTTTCTTCGTATTTTTCTTTAATTTTGCTGATTGAGCGTATCATGCCCGCAATCACAAAACAAGAAACGGCAACAAAAACCGCCAATCGCTCAAACTGGGGAACAAGTTCAAATGCCATAGCCAGCAAAAGCAACACCCCGACTGTCATCAAAATCGTTGAAGCTATTTCCACTTTTTCTTTTCTCATCCACGCCTCCTCTTTAAAAACATTAATGTTTCGCCTCAAACACTATTCTGAATCATTTTATGCAAAAATCCTTAAGTATTCAAGGATTATAAACAAAAGACGCCCCCGCCGCTTTACTGCGGCTGGCAGTTTACCCCGTTAGAGAACTTCGGCCCCTAACGGGGTAAACAACAAAAGCGCCCCGTTTAAGAGGCGCTTTTGTTTAGTTACACTAAAAATATTTATTTCTCTTCGTAAACGCTAAGGACATCGCCCGTATCCGCATCCACAAATACCCAAACATCATCACGTTTGGTTTCGTCGAAATCAAAATAAACCGTATGATATTTTTTGCCGCTCAAAACTCCCTGCGGAAGATTGCCGTAATTCGGGTCAGAAGGAGTTTTTGCTACAACCTCTCCCCATCCAATCCATTTCTGATTATCCTTATCATAAACCACAACCGCGTCTTCGAAAGCAATGGCTTTTCCGGTAAGAGCATCTTTAGCAACTGCGATTACTTCTGTTTCGGTTAAATCCTTTGCAAAAGCCGGCGCCAATGATGCCGCGAACACAGTTAACAATAAAAACAAAACACCTTTTTGTAACATCCCATCCCTCCTTTTAATGAAACTTATAATTTTTCGTGCCCCCTGCACGAAAAATTGTATAGTAGAATTATACCGTTTTTTTCCTGCATTTACACTTTTAGGTTAAAAAATAGGATAAGGCCACTCTTTTGCTAAACTATTACTATTTGTTTACCTTAAAAGTATTAAAGCTTTGGTCGCTTTTTTGCCCATCGTCTGAAACTTGCCGCAAGGTCCAGGTATAAGTCTGATTATCTTCAAGCAATTTTGCTTCTACCTGTATTGATGATGCGTCAAACGGTAAAGTTTTTTGGACAATTACATCTCCGGATGGTCCGCCGCCTCTATATAAACTAAATTCATAGCTCCTTACCCCCATTCCTGCGTGCCACCATTTAAACTCAAGATAATCACCGGTTATAGTAGCTTCCGGGCCAATGGGGTAAGAAAGCCTGGGCGAGCTGGTTACCTCTGTAGTATTTGAACGGCACAAAGCCTCATTGCTGGCAATAACTAACACAATGGAGAACGACATAAGAATGATTGCTACCAAATATTTAGATTTTTCTCTCATGCTTCCTCCGTTGTTATTGGTAATTAATTTTTTAACAATACAAAACTACTCCTTAAACCAAAACTTTATAATAACGCCATGCCGCAGAAATTATTTACACTTATTTTCTGAAATCTCTCCGTCTTTCATGGTAAAAATCTTAGTACCGGTAGCATAACAACTTTCAGGAGCAGCAACTATAGTATAACTATTCGGGGCAAATTTTACTGAATATGTATATCCATTAACCGTCTTGTTATCATAAGATTGGCTTAAATACGGCGGATTCGCGTAAGCAAGGTCGGAATCTTTTTGAGGATATCGGCCGTTTTCCGTATTATAGCTTGTAGCTGCAGAAACTATGGTACGGATGGTTGCTTGTGCCTGCGCTTCATTAGCGACGGCTCTCGCCCTCAAAAGATTAGGTATCGCTATAGCTGCCAACATTGCTATTATAGGAATTATGATTATACCTATTACCCCTAATACAAGGCCGCTGACAGCCAAGCCGGTACCTTTACAAACCTGTTTGTTATTTGAAATTTTAACTAACGCAACAATGCCAAAAATGATAGCCAGCAAGCTAAAAAGAAGCCCGAGGAAAGGAATGAGAAAAAGACAACCCAAGACTAAACTTGCGATAGCAAAACCGGAAGTTTTTTTCTGCGG
>JALOBR010000146.1 GCA_023228195.1 Candidatus Omnitrophota bacterium | reverse complement strand
TTCTACATACTTTGGAGTGCCTTTTATTTCCGGAAAAGACAGCCTCTATAATGAATACGCGGTGGAAGGTAAAAGAATCTCCATACCGGGAACGCTTTTGATCTCCGCAATGTCTGTGATTGATAATTGGCAGGATATAATAACGGCAAATTTAAAAAATGAAGGCAATTTGATATATCTTGTCGGCTTATCAAAGCCAGAGATGGGTGCTTGTGAATATTTCAGAAAGCTTAAAACAAAAGGCGGCATTGTACCGAAAGTTGATAAAGAAACTGCGAAGAAAATATTTGATACGGTAAGTAAAGTGATAAAAGAAAAATTGGTTATATCCTGTCATGATTTATCGGAAGGCGGCCTCGCAGTTGCCATAAGTGAAATGTGTATGGGCTCTAACCTCGGCGCAAATGTTTTTCTTAAAGATGTACCTAAAGAAAAAGATATGGCCAATTATGAGGTTTTGTTCTGTGAATCTCCTACGAGATTTTTGGTTGAGGTGCCTAAAGATAAAAAACAAGCTTTTGAGAAGCAATTTAAAGATATTCCTTTTGGGCTGATCGGTTGTGTTTCTAAAGAGCCAAAACTTGTCATTTACGCAAACGAAACTGAAGCGACAGTTAATCTTAAGTTGGAGGATTTGAGAGATTCATGGCTGGGTACTTTTAAAGAATTTAGATAATATGAAACCTAAAGTATTAATTTTGCGCACAGCCGGGACAAATTGCGATAAGGAGACGGAATCTGCTTTTTCTCTTGCCGGCGCGCAAACCTATTTGTATCACGTTAATCACGTAAAAGAAAAAAATGACCTTGAAAACTATCAAATAATTGCTCTGCCCGGTGGATTCAGTTACGGAGATGATTTGGGCGCCGGTAAAATTTTATCTCTTGAGCTCTTGCTCTGGTTTAAGGAGCAATTAAAGGAGTTCATATCAAGAGGTGGCCTTATTATAGGCATATGTAATGGTTTTCAGGTGCTGGTTAAAACCGGAATATTACCCGATTTAGACTTTAAACAGAAAATCACTCTTACCGACAATGATTCAGCAAAATTTGAAGACAGATGGGTTTATTTAAACGTTCCACGTCCCACGTCTCGCGTCCCACGGATATGGTTGGATGGTTTACCGGAGATTATTAATTTGCCGGTCGCGCACGGAGAGGGGAAGTTCTATGCAGAAAGCGACATATTAGATAAAATAGAAAGTAAAGGCCAGGTTGTTTTGCGTTATACAGATTCAAGCGGAAAATCAGCCGGTTACCCTTTTAACCCGAACGGTTCCTTAAACGACATAGCGGGTATAACCGACGTAACGGGGAAAGTTTTAGGGCTTATGCCGCATCCGGAAAGATTTATGTTTAAACACCAGTGGCCCCATTGGATGGAAAAAGAAGTTTTTCCTTTTGGCCTGAAATTTTTCGAAAACAGCGTTAACTATTTTAAATAACTATGAGGCGAATAAAAGAATATTGCGGATTATTCGGGGCTTATAATACCAGTGATGCAAGCTTGCTTACGTTTTTGGGGCTGTATTCGCTCCAGCATCGGGGAGAAGAATCCTGCGGGATTATTTCTTTTGACGGAACTACTTTCAACGCTCATCTGGGAATGGGGCTTGTGAGTGAAGTTTTTGACGCGGAGCAAATTGCCAAATTAAAAGGTCACCAGGCAATAGGGCATGTGCGGTATTCTACAACCGGTTCAAGCGCCCTTAGAAATGCGCAGCCGCTTTTTGTGGATTCAAATAAGCTTCCGCTTGCGCTTGCTCATAACGGAAATCTTATAAATTCAAAAGAATTACGCGAAAGCCTTGAAGGCAAGGGCGCAATTTTCCAGACTACTTCTGATTCGGAATTAATTCTTCATCTGATTATGCGCTCCAAAGAAAAATCAACAGAAGGAAAAATAATCGAAGCTTTAAAGAAAATAAAAGGAGCTTTTTCTCTTGTACTTATGACTAAAGATGAAGTTATGGGAATAAGGGATCCTATGGGTTTCAGGCCCCTGTGCATAGGCAAGAAAGATGAGTCTTTGTTTGTCGCTTCTGAATCCTGCGCCTTGGATTTAATAGGAGCGCAGCGCATCCGTGAAGTTGAACCCGGAGAAATTGTAATAATAAATAAAAACGGGTTACGTTCAGTGAAATATACGGAACCGAAGAAAAAATACGCGTTTTGCGCTTTTGAGCATGTTTATTTTTCTCGTCCGGATTCCATGGTTTTTGGCGAAACTGTCCACTTAGTCAGAGAGAAACTTGGGCGGCAGCTGGCCTTCGAACATCCGGCAAAAGCCGATATTGTTATAGGAGTGCCCGATTCAGGAACGTCTGCCGCGCTTGGCTTTGCCAGAGAATCAGGATTGCCTTTTGAGGTAGGGATAATCAGGAATCACTACATAGGCAGAACTTTTATCCAGCCTCAGCAGGAAAAACGGGAATTTGGAGTAAAGCTTAAATTTAATATTTTGAAAGAAGTGGTTAAGGGCAAGCGCATAGTTGTTGTTGATGATTCAATAGTAAGAGGAACAACTTCAAGGATAAGGGTTAGAAGTTTTCGCGATATGGGCGCAAAAGAGGTGCATCTTAGGATATCATGCCCGCCGCACAGATTCGGTTGTTTCTACGGTATAGATTTTCCTGATCCAAAAAAATTAATCGCCAACGAAAAAACCACAAAAGAAATAGAAGCATATCTGGGAGTTGACAGTTTAGGTTATTTGAGTTTGGAAGGAATGCTTAAATGTTTTAAGCACCCGGCATCTTCCTATTGTAATGCCTGCTGGTCGGGAGATTACCCTGTAAAAATTAAATGTGCAGATAAATTCGTTTTGGAAAGGGTAAAAAAATAATATTAATCAGCTGCAAAAAGAAAGGTAACTAAATGAGCGGAATTTTCGGAACTATTTCACAGGATAATTGTATTAAAGACTTATTCTACGGCACAGATTATCATTCTCATATGGGCACAGAATACGCGGGTCTTGCTGTTTTTGGCGGAGAATTTATCAGGCATATACATGGCATAAGCCAGTCGCAATTTAAATCAAAGTTTTTTGATGATTATCATAGCCTTTCTGCCA
>JALOBR010000028.1 GCA_023228195.1 Candidatus Omnitrophota bacterium | reverse complement strand
AAGTAAAAAAATAATTTTAGCCGGTAACCATACGAGCCTGATGGATGGCGTAATCGTCGCTGCGGCATATCCAAAAAAGGTTTATTTCATGGCAGCGGAAAGCGTATTTAAACATACTTTTTGGGGATTTTTTGCTCGGCATTTCGGATTTATTCCGGTTAAAAAAGAAGGCACCAACAAGGAAGCCATTAAAGAGGCCGTAAGAATTCTTGAAGGAAGAAATGCTCTTGGAATTTTTCCGGAAGGCCACATAGCTTCCGATGGCAAACTGGATGAAGGTAAAAAGGGAGTTGCTATTATAGCGCTTAAAACAGGCTCTTCCATTGTGCCTTTTGCTATTGAAGGAGCTTATTACGCCTGGCCCATTCTAAAAAAATATCCCAAAAGGCACCCTATCGAAATACGATTTTCAAAACCTTTGGATATAAAAGAATACGAACATGGAGAGGAGCTGATTGCTGAGGTGATGGAAGATATACGGCAAACCCAGAAAGATATCGAAGAAGACGGTTTGCTTAAGGTAGACCCGAATATTATAGTGCGTCACATTATTAGTTTTGAATAAGATGATTGCAGAAATAGTTACAATCGGCACGTTGCTTACTGCGGATAACTGTAGCATCGATTACCGGCATTACCAGAATAATAAAGATAAGGTAATTGTTATAGCGCATGGTTTTTATAACAGTAAAGATGCGGTTTTGCTTACGGAATTAGCAAAATATTTTTTTGATGAATATGACGTGTTTATGTTCGATTTCAGGGGCCATGGCAAAAGCGGCGGTTTATACAGCTGGACAGCCAAGGAAAATCAGGATTTAAATGCCGCGCTTAATTATCTTAAAGGAAAATATAAAAAAACCGGATTGCTTGCCTTTTCTTTAGGCGGCAGTGTCAGTATAAACGTGTTAGCACAGAGGCATGACGTAGATTCTTTGGTATGCGTAAGCACGCCATCAGATTTTTCTAAAATCGATTATCAATTTTGGAATCTGGACTTGGAAGGAGATTTATTTTATACCATGTTTACAAAAGAAGGCAGATACGGCCGGGGATTTCGTCCGGGCCCTTTTTGGCTTACTAAAGAAAAACCCATAGATAATATAAATAAAGTAACTGCTCCGGTTTTGTATATTCACGGAGAAAAAGATTGGGTAATCAAACCCTGGCATTCAAAAGCGCTTTATGAAAAAACAATTTTAAATAAAAAACTTGTTATAATTAAAAACGGTCCGCACGCTGAATATTTAATGAAGGATTCCGAAAAGGAATTTGTAGGTGAGATAAAAAACTGGTTTAACCAAACTTTAGCGGAGGTTAAATAAATATGAAAAGTTTTCTTATGACGCTTAGCCAATTGCTTTTTACCTTTGCTATGTATGCCTTGGGAATAATATTTTTTGGGTTAGCGCTTACCCCGGCAGTTTTTATTTTTTTAAAAGTATGGGTAACTATGGCTGGAGCCGGCCTTTGGCTGCGTTGTCTTTCAGCGGGGCTTACGCTTGCTTTAGGTTATTTTATATTTGGTTTTAGCCTTATTGTTTTGACGGGCGTGGTAAGAACTATTTTTGGCTTAAGGCTTAAGGAAGGAATCCATAAAATGTTTTCCTTAGAAAGCTTTAAGTGGGCGTTTGTAAGCTCGCTTTATCTTCTTATCAATTTTACGTTTATTGATTTCATACTGCTTACGCCGTTTGCAAATTTATTGCAGCGGCTTTTAGGCGCGCGTCTTGGAAAGAACGTCCAGATAAATTCAAAATTCGTTTTTGACGCAACGCTTCTTGAGATTGGTGATAATACTGTTGTCGGCGGCGGGGCAATTATTATAGGCCACGTAGTTGAGCGCGGCTTTTTAAAGCTAAAGAAGGTAAAAATAGGGAAAAACGTAACTATCGGCTCTCACGCAACTATTATGCCGGGATGCGAAATAGGCGACAACGCGGTTATCGGAGCCGGCGCGGTTTTGCTTAAAAACACAAAAGTTGAACCTCATTCTATGTGGTATGGGGTGCCGGCAGAAAATATCAGGAAACGGCATTGTAGCGGCAGGCAAGAATAGTATTTAAGGTAGTAAGCAATGAAAAAACATGTAAATCTGGAAAATATCGGGATTCTTGACCTTCTTTATATTCTTACAAAAAAATATAACGCAAAACCAGCGTTACAGATAAAAAAAGACGGGCAATTAAAGATAATAAGTTATGATGATTTGCGGGAGCGATCGGTGGGGGTTTCTACTTTTTTAATTGAAAAACAGGTGCTAAAAGGCACGCGCATAGCAATTCTTTCGGAAAATCGGCCCGAATGGGCTATCGCTTTTTTTGGAATAATTTCCGCGGCCTGCGTAACCGTGCCGATTGACGCTAAGCTTTCTCTTCGGGAAATGCTTTTTATACTTAATGATTCAAAAGCAGAGTGCGTATTTGTTTCGGGTGATTTTCTAAAAATTATCTGTGATCATAGAAACGAGCTTCCTTTAATAAAGCATATCGTATGTTTTTCTAAACCAGAAATAGAAGGCATTTATTTCCTGAATGACTTAAAAAGAAGGGACGAGGCTCCTGGCAACCGTCCACAGGATGTTAAACCGGAAGACAGCGTTATTATTGTTTATACTTCAGGAACCACCGGTGTCGCTAAAGGCGTTGAGCTAAGCTATAAGAATCTGCTATTTGAGGTTATGTCTATATATAACCTGATACAATTTACTACCGAAGACTCTTTTGTTTCGTTACTTCCGCTTAACCATACTCTTGAAATTACAGGCGGCCTTGTTGCTCCTTTATATGGAGGCTCAACTGTTACTTATTGCGACACTCTTAAGCCATATAGCATAATAAGCCTTATGAATGAAGTGAAAGCGACGGGTATGATTTGTGTTCCGTTGATTTTAAAAATGTTTTATGGCGGCATAATCAAGGAAGTAGAAAAACAGACCGGATTTAAACAAAGAGTTTTTTATGCCCTGCTTAGCTTAAGCCGTTTTTTGCTTAAATTTAATATCCGGATAGGAAAAATAGTTTTTCGAAAAATCTACAAGAAGTTCGGAAAAAACTTTAAATGTTTTGTTTCCGGCGGCGCTCCCCTGGATATCGCGCTTGAAAAAGATTTTAATGCGCTTGGTTTTACTATACTCCAGGGTTACGGACTTACGGAAACTTCTCCGGTTATAAGCGTGAACACATTTGTAAAGAGGCGTTATGGTTCAGTCGGCAGGCCATTAGAAGGAGTTACTGTTAAAATATTAAAAACGAGCGAATCTGTTCTTGATGGTGAAATCGTTGTACGTGGCCCCAATGTTATGAAAGGTTATTGTAATAATCCGTTAAAGACAGAAGAAGTATTAAAAGACAACTGGTTTTATACGGGCGATATCGGATATCTTGATGAGGATGGCTTTTTGTTTATTTCAGGAAGGATTAAAAATCTGATTGTCCTTGGCGGAGGAAAAAAAATCTTTCCGGAAGAAGTAGAGCAGGTGATGAGTGAAAGCCCGTACATAAAAGAAATATGTGTTTTGGGAAGATGCGCGGAAAAGGGAATAAGGGCCGGGTCTGAAGAGGTTTATGCCGTAATTGTGCCTAATGTTGACAGGTTTAGTCCTTTAGAAAAGGAAAATAAGGATCAGATAAAAAGTAAAATATCTTCTGAGCTTACCCGGCTTTCGCTAAATCTTGCGGAGTATAAACGTGTATCGGATTTTTCTCTTTATTTCGATGAATTACCGAAAACTTCGACAAAAAAAGTTAAAAGAAAAGATGTCCTTGGCCTGATCGATAAGCTTGAAAAGGAAAATATATTCGAAGGAAAAGGCCGGTTCCTGGAAAATATGGAATTTAAGGATAATGATTTGGCAAAGAGCCTTAGGCTGGTTGTCTCTGCCGAGGCAGGTATTGCGCCTGAGAAAATAAGCTCTAATTCCTATTTGTATCCGGATTTAGAAATTGATTCTTTAAAAAAAGTTGAGCTTCTTTGTTCAATTGAGAAAGAATTAGCCATACATATTCCTGAGAGCATGGCGTATGAAATACGCACTTTTGCTGATCTTGCCAAATTCGCCGCAGAATACAAGGAGGGCAGAAAGGATATAGAATTTAACGCCGCAGGCGAGGTTAAGGCAATCGATAAAAAAACAAAAATGTTTTATCCTTACAGGCTATTCGCTGCTTTTTTTATGAAAATATTTTTTAGATTTTATTTTAAGCTGGAAGTAACCGGTAAAGATAATCTTCCAAAGGCAGGCTCGTTTATAATTGCCGGCAACCATACGAGCCACCTGGATTTTCCGCTTATTTACAGTATTTTTTCTTTTGCTTCCATTAAGAAAATAATTGCTCCGGCAGCAAGCGATTATTTCTATAACAATCGCCTTCGTAAGATATTTACCGACCGTTTTATTAACTCGTTTTCGTTTGAGAGATTCGGAAATTTCATGCATGGCTTAAAAGTCTGCAAATACTTGCTTATGCGGGGAGATTGTCTTGTTATTTTCCCTGAAGGCAGCCGCCTTGCGAATAGTGAATTAGGGGAATTTAAGCCGGGCATAGGTATGTTATCTTCCGAGTTAAATGTTCCTATCGTTCCTGTTTATATTGAAGGGGCAGATAAGGCGCTCCCCAAGGGTTCAAACCTGATTAAGCCTGTTAAAATAAAAATCAAAATAGGCAAACCTTTTATTCGCCAGGATCAAGAGCTGAAAGGTTATGCTTTGTATAAAAAGATTTGTGAAGGCGCGCGCGCCGCAATTTTAGAGCTTAAAAACAAATAAAATATGCTTTATTTTATAAAAGGAAGTTTTCAGAAAAATATTCGTTGGGTGGCTGGCTCATGGATGACGCCGAATGTGGCAACACTGCTTGGGGTTGTTTCCGTTGTCTTAACGGCTTTAGGTTTTTATTTCGGATTTACCCATGAGAATTTACATTTTTTCTTATTGCTGGTTCCGGTTTTTTTGTTTATGCGGATGATGATGAATGCTTTGGATGGATTGCTCTCACGCGAATACAAATTAGCTTCAGTTGCCGGAGAGTTATTGAACGAAGGTGTTGACGTTATTGGTGATATCGTCTGCTACGGAATTTTGTATTTTGTTCCCGGTATGCCTAAATTTTCTTTAATAATTTACTTGATGATGATTTGGACGGCTGAATTCTTTGGCGTGCTTGGAAAATCTATGCCCGGAGGCAGTCGCCGCTATGAAAATGTATTTTCAGGAAAACCCGACAGGGCATTATGGATGGGGGTATTTGCTGTTGTTCTATTTTTCCGACCGCAATTCATGAAATATGTAAGTTATTATTTTCTTTTCTTATCTATCCTTTTAGTTTTGTCATGTATCTTAAGGATAAGAAAAATACTTGAATGTGCCCGTGGAAAGAAATATGAATCCTATACCTGGGTGGGAGAATGAAAAAAATACTTATTCCAATTCTTGCAATTTTCATATCGTTTTTGATTATTATTTATAGGGGTAGTTTTTCTATGCTCCCGGTTGCTTTTATAGTTTTAAGTCTGCTTATATTTTTTACTATTTTGGCTAAGATTTTAACGCTTAATAAATCGCGCGCAGCAGAAGAAATAACGAAGCGTACTATAAGCTGGTGGTGGATGGTTGCAATTTTTATAATTGCCGTAACAACACACAGGTTAATCATATTTTGTTTTCTGGGTTTTCTTTGTTTTTTGACGCTTCGGGAATATTTTTCGCTTATGCCTGTATGTAATGATGCTCCCACAGCAAAAAAGCCGGTCTTGAAAAACTTGCCGCAATTTGTTTGTTATTTTTCAATATTACTTAGCGTTTGTCTTGCTTATATTAAATGGTACGGGTTGTATATTGTTTTCGTTCCGGTTTATGTTTTCCTGGCTGTGCCGATTATTTTTGTTTTACAAAATAGAACAGCCGGCACAATCAGATCGTTAGGATTCATTTATGTCGGTCTTATGTTTTTTGTTTTTAACCTGGGGCATAGTTTTTTTATGATTAATCTTGGAATCCCTGTATTGGTTTATTGTTTTTTATTTACAGAATTACGCGATGTTCTGGCTTATTGGGCTGGAAAAACATTAGAGTTATTTTATAGAAAATTCCCGCAAAGTTTCATTCTAAGAATTCTAAATTCAAAAATAGCAGAAAGCATTAATCCTAAAAAAACATGGGGCGCAGGGTTAATTGCCGCCGGTTTAATCGGCGGACTTTCTCTTTTGTTTGTTCCTGTTATGCCGGAATTTCCCGAAGGGAAATTAACTTATTTCTTCGCGGCTATTTTAGGTTTAAGCATAGGGCTTTTTGGTTTAATGGGCGATTTGGTTTTCTCAATGATTAAAAGAGACATAGGAATAAAAGATACCGGAAGTATTTTGCCGGGTCATGGGGGCATTATTGACCGCGTAAACAGCCTGGTTTTCACAATCCCTATTGTTTTTCACCTTATCGTCTGGAAATACTTTTAAATTTTGTTGCAATAAAAAAAAGGGGGCAGTTATGAATGGGAAAAAACTTCCCAGATATGAGGAGCTTTCAAAGCCGTTGATAATTTTTTCCTACAAGTGGTTTAAGTGGGGGCTGGTCAGGTTTTTTCTAAACACTGTAGGCCGTTTAAGCAATGGTGTGAGGATAGGATTCAGGTATGGTTTTGATTCCGGAACCATGCTTGATTATGTTTATGAAAATAAACCAGAGGGACTATTTTTTATCGGAAAGCTAATCGATAAAGCGTATTTAGACGGCCCTGGTTGGGCAGGCATAAGACAAAGGAAAGTCCATTTAAAAGGAATTTTGAGAGAAGTTATCGAGAGCAATCGTAAAATCAACAAAGGCACGGTAATCATGGATGTTGCAAGCGGGCCATGCAGATATCTTATTGAAATTAAGCAGGAGCACCCAAGATACGACCTTAAAATACTTTGTCGCGATATGGATGAGGAGGGGTTAAACCTGGGGCGTAAGCTGTGCAGCCGGCTTGGAATAGAGGGGATAAAATACGAGAAAGCAGATGCTTTTAGCCCTGAAATTTTAAAGAATGCCAACCCTAAGCCCAATGTTATAGTTGTTTCCGGCCTGTATGAGTTATTTACTAATGATGAAATAATAAAAAAATCAATGGGTAATATATTTACCGCTTTAAACAGCGGAGATTATTTCGTTTTTACAAATCAACCGTATCATCCGCAGCTTGAGCTTATCGCGCGCACTTTGCCAAACCGCCGGAAAGAGTTCTGGGTGATGAGGCTAAGGTCCGATAATGAGGTTAAGTCATGGGCTGCTGCCGCAGGGTTTAAACATGTAAAGACGCTTCTGGATACTTATAGCATCTTTTCCGTAAATTTGTTTCAAAAACAATAGCTGAATAGTTAGGTCTATATCCAGGCAAGCCAGTACGCTGTGCTTTCGGGTGGGTTTTGTCAAGCCAATATCGCAATTCTCAAATATCCGGTTTTAATCCTCGCGGCGGTAAATCCCCGCCTTTTTAACCCAGCAGGGCAGTCCGGTGACTAGGCCGGGGTATTATGGAAGGCTTTATTGTTTCAAATTTAAAAAATGGAAAATTTTTTACTTTATGAAAATTATAACTAAAAGTATCCGTAAATTATTCTCAGATAAAACCGATACCTTCGTTTTTAATCAATGTATAGAAAGTGATTTTATTTTAAATCCAAAAAAAGAATTCGGTCTTTATATCCATATCCCATTTTGCCGCAGTCTTTGTCCTTATTGTCCATATAATAAAATGTTTTTTGACGAAACCCTGGCTAAAGAGTATGTTGATGCCATCTGCAAAGAAATTAAGCTGGTTGTTGAGAAAATAGGAAGGCAAAAATTTGATTCACTCTATATCGGCGGAGGTACGCCAACTCTTTTAATGCCTGGCCTAAAGAAGGTAATAGACGAAATCCACAATTGTTTTGTTCTAAACGGGCCTGTGGCAGTCGAAACTACACCGAGCGACTTTAACGAAAATAAAATTAAAGAAATGAAGAAAATAGGCGCTACCTACCTAAGCCTCGGCGTTCAGAGTTTTCGGCAGAAATATTTATCTTTTTTAGGTAGAAACCACGATGCGGCAATGACAAAAGAAGCGGTTTCCCTGTTGCGCAATAAAGATTTCAAGATTGCCAATATTGATTTGATATTTGCTTATCCTGAACAGACACTTGATGAATTGCTTGAAGATTTGGAACAAACCGTTTTATTCTATCCCGAGCAGGTTACCTGCTATCAGCTGTTTACGTTTCCGTATAGTAAAGTAGGCCAATTTTTAAAAATAAAAGAAGTTAAAATGCCGAACTGGAAAATCAGACAAAAAATGTACTATGCTATTGTTGATTTTTTCACACGGAAAGGGTATTGCCAATCATCGGTATGGTCATTTAGCCAAAATCAAAACTACAAATATTCATCGGTCACAAGAGATTACTATATAGGCTTCGGCGCGGGGGCTGCTTCTTACACCGGAACCGGTTTTTATTTTAATACTTTTTCTGTTCCAGAATATATCAGCACTGCCAAAAGTAGAATTCCCGTAGCCTTGAAGATGGAAGTAAGCAAAAAACTGGAAAGGTTATTTTGGCTATACTGGCGATTTTATGATACTAAGATACCGATAGCTAAATACAAAGAAAGTTTCGGGCAACCGTTGTTTGGCGACTTCGGGAATGAACTAAGGCTCTTTAAAGCATTAGGTTTTTTCGAAAACCGAAATGATAATATTATGTCTTTAAGCAAGCGTGGTGCTTTTTGGGTACACTTATTTCAAAACTATTTTGCCTTAAATTATGTTAATACGATTTGGACGAAATGCCAAAAGGAAAGCTGGCCGTCAAAAATATCAATCTAAATGCTGAAAAAGTTACTGTTTTATTTGAATTGGTTTTATCGCTGTAGATTTAAAGGAGAAAAAGTCCCTTTAAATTCATCTATCATCATTACCGATGAATGTAATCTTAATTGCGTCCATTGTTCTGTCGCCCATTTGGGATATCAGAAACAGTCTTATGTGGCGGTCGCTTCCGGCATCGAAATGCTTTATCGAAAAGGTTCAAGGATGCTTGTAATCACTGGGGGTGAACCATTTCTCTGGAACGACGCAAAATACAATTTGGATAGTATTGTTAAATTCGCAAAAGCACTTGGTTTTTTCAGAATTGTTGTATGCACCAACGGAACATTCCAATTGGAGTCGAAAGCAGATTATTTATGGGTAAGCCTGGACGGAGAAGCTGCCGAACATAATACTATTCGGGGCAATGTTTATACCTGTGTTTTGGATAATCTTAAAAAAAGTGGCCATAAAGGTATCTATATTAATTTTACTATTAGCGCATTAAATTTCAAAACTTTTGAACAATCGGCCGCGCAAATTTTTAAGATTAAAAATATAAAAGGGATTTTTTTTCATATTTTCACGCCTTATTTAGGTTCGGATAATAGTTTGATTCTAGGCAAAGAACAAAGAAACGTAATGATAGAAAAATTGATGAAAATTAAAAGCAAACATCCATTCAGGGTGGTTAATACTTTTGATGGTTTAAAATATTTAAAGAATAATAAATGGAAACGGCCCGTTTGGTCAAGCATTACGGTTAACCAGGGGCAGGTAGGATTATGTTGTTGTCGAAAGGGAATATATGACGAATCGGTTTGCAGCCGATGCGGCTGTAGCCCCGCAGTAGAGAGTTTTGTGCTTCAAGAGTTTAAGATTGCGGCAGTAATTGAAAATTTAAGATTTTTATAGTTATTTTTTTATATTAACTAATTATTAATAATCTTAATTTGTAACTAGCTGTTTATATCCGCCGGCGGATTAAAAACGAGAAAACTTCATTTAAAGTTAGCTTGACTGGGATTAGCAAAAAGTTATAATGAGCTTTCGCTTGTTAAGTAATCTGGGTGAAGGCACAGATGATTACGGATTTAAGATCGCAGATGGTCGCAGATAAAATCACCTGTGATCAGCCGTTTTAAAATCTGTGTAATCTGTGTAAAAAAATATGCTTAAATCTTACGGAATATGCGTAGGCGCAGCCAATCTTACCTTTGTCGAGCTCTGTCTTCTTGGAGGCAAGCCCCATGTCGCAAAAACCTTTCAGATATCGCATGAAGGTAATATTCTGGGCCATTTGGAACAGGAATTAAACAAGATAAAACAATCCGGCTATAAGCATATTGCAATTACAGGAAGAAAAATCAAAGATTCAATAAATTTACCCTGGATTTCAGAGCCGGAAGCCGTTGAGGGAGCCTTTGCTTTTGTTAACAAGGATAAAGATAAATTTGATGCTGTTGTTAGTATGGGCGCTGAAGTTTTTATAGCTTATCTTTTAAACAAGCAAGGCCATATTTCTTCTGTGAGGACGCTTAATAAGTGCGGTTCCGGTACTGGCGAATTTTTTATGCAGCAATTGCATAGGATGAACATATCGCTTGACGATGCAATAAAGTTAACCAGTAAAGATAAAATATACAGGCTTTCCAGCAGATGTTCTGTTTTTTGTAAGAGCGATTGCACGCATGCTTTAAACAAAGGCCAGGACATAAGCGATATTCTAGCCGGACTTTCTGAAATGATGGCTAGAAAAGTTTTGGAACTTTTGGTTAATGTGCCCAAAAACAATATTATGTTAATGGGTGCCGTTGCTTTAAACCCGCACGTAGTAAATTTTTTAAAGGCTGATATAAAAAACGTTTGCGTTCCTGAAGAAGCTCATTATTTTGAAGCTCTTGGCGCAGCTCTCTGGGCGCTAAAAAATAAAGTAATAAGCCCGGAGTCAGGTTTGTTTAAAAATAGAGCCTTTCAACTAAAAGCTAATACTCTGCCGCCTCTTTATGAGGCTTCTCATTTGGTTGATTACAAGGCAGACTGGCAAAGACAGGCTTACAGCGAAGGAGATGTTTGCGTATTAGGTTTAGATGTCGGCTCAACTACTACCAAAGCAATAATGTTAAGAGAAAGAGATAATGCCGTGCTGGATTCTATTTACTTAAGGACAAACGGCAACCCGATTGAAGCAGCGCTTAGTTGCTACAAGGCGTTGGCCGGCAATATCGAAAAAAAAATAAAAATTATAGGATTAGGCGTAACGGGTTCCGGAAGGCAGATAGTTGCTTTGCACGCTGCTTCTGACGCTATAGTTAATGAAATCATCGCGCACTCAAGAGCGGCTGTATATTTTGATCCTGAGGTTGATACGATTTTTGAAATAGGCGGACAGGATGCAAAGTATACTTACGTTACTAACGGAGTTTCTTCGGATTACGCTATGAATGAGGCCTGTTCTGCCGGAACAGGTTCTTTTCTTGAAGAGTCCTGTAAGGAAACTTTAGGCGTAGGTTTAAACGATATCGAGCAATACGCGTTAAAAGGCAATAACCCGCCTAATTTTAACGACCAATGCGCGGCATTTATAAGCAGCGACATCAAGGCTGCCTGCCAGGACGGGCTTAAAAAAGAAGATATAATAGCGGGCCTGGTTTACTCCATATGCGTTAATTACAATAACAGAGTTAAGGGAAACAGAATCGTAGGCAATAAAGTTTTCATGCAGGGCGGTGTTTGCTATAACAAAGCGGTTCCTTTGGCTTTTGCATCTATTCTTGGAAAAAATATTGTTGTTCCTCCTGACCCGGGATTAATGGGAGCGTTCGGAGTTGCTTTGGAAGTAAAAAATAAACTTAAGATCGGTATACTGAAAGAGAAGAATTTCGATCTTACAGAGCTTATGAACAGAAAAGTTTCTCATAAGGGGTTTTTTAAATGTAATGGCGGCATTGAGAAGTGCGACAGAAAATGCGATATCGCGCGCATAGAGGTTTTAAACAAGGTGCATCTTTTCGGCGGCCTCTGCAATAAATATTACAATTTATGTTACGACCTTAAAGTTGATAGCGAGGAGGCAAACTTAGTTAAAAAGCGCCAGGAATATTTATTCAACCGGGCGGGCAGGCCAAAACAAAAATCCGAAGATAACAAGCACGCTGATTCGCTTATGCATAAGCCGGTTAAGACCGTAGGAATTAATAAATCCTTTCTTACCCACAATTTGTTTCCGTTATATTACAATTTTTTTACTTCTTTAGGCTGCAAAGTTATAATTCCGAATAATATCTGTGATGAGGGCGTGCAGCTAAAGGGTGCGTCTTTCTGCTATCCGGCAGAAATAGCGCATGGCTTGTTTGCCGATCTATTGAAGCATTCGCCGGACTATATTTTTCTACCGCAAATTTTGGAGCTTAAATCGAAAAATGCCAAGCGTACGCGAAAAGAACAGCAGTCTACCTGCGTAATTTTACAGGGGGAATCGTATTATCTGCGCAGTTCGTTTAAGGATGTAGATAAGAATAAAATCCTAGCGCCTGTGATTGATTTGTCTAAAGGATTAAAGGGCGCAAGAACCCAATTTTTGGTTATGGCAAAAAAAATGGGTTTTAAAAGAAAGCTTGCAAGGAAAGCTTATAAATTCGCCTGCAAGAAGCAGCGCGAATTTGTTAAAGAAACAAAACGTTTGGGCGCAAAGTGTTTGGATGAGCTTAAAAAGCATCCTGATAAAATAGCCGTGGTTTTATTGGGCAGAGCCTATAACGCTTTTGCACTTGAGGCGAATATGGCTATACCCGATAAGTTCGCGTCCCGCGGGGTCATAGTTATACCTTTTGATTGTCTGCCTTACGAAAACGAATCTGATGACAGGCATATGTATTGGGCAACAGGGCAAATGCTGCTTAAGGCCGGCCGTTTTGTAAAAAAACACCCGCAGCTTTTTGCTACCTTTATTACTAATTTTAGTTGCGGACCGGATTCTTTTATCGTAGGAAATGTCAGGGATATTATGGGTAAAAAGCCTATGCTTATTTTAGAAATTGACAACCACACTGCTGACGCAGGAATCAATACGAGGATTGAAGCATTTTTGGATATAGTGAAAGGCGTTAGAAGCATGCCGCATGGCCTTGAAGAGAAAAAAGAAAAATTTAAACCCGCGCGTTGCATAAATTTCAGGAGAAAATTATGGATTACTTCTTCCGGCAGGGAAAGATTCAGGATAAAAGATCCAAGAGTGAAAGTGTTGATACCTGCAATGGGTGAACTCGGGCCCCAGGCGCTTGCGGCTGCATTTCTGTCCGTAGGTATAAATTCAGTGTCACTGCTGCCCTCTGATGATATTTCTTTAAAATATGGCAGGGCGAATACGACATGTAAAGAATGCCTGCCGCTTATTTTAACTGCAGGAGGATTAATAAGGCATTTTAATGAACAATCTGCCAACGGCGATGTTTATGTTTATTTTATGCCTTCTACCGGAGGCAATTGCAGGTTCGGACAATATAATGTGTTTTTAAAAAATTTGATCAGGAAGAAAAAAATGAAAAATTTAGCAGTCTGGTCAATGGATACTCAAAACGGCTACACCGGCCTGGGTGTAAAGTTTAATAAGCTTGTTTTAAAAGCGGCGGCGATTTCCGATACAATGTATGACATGAAAAATGCCCTTAAGGCATTAGC
>JALOBR010000145.1 GCA_023228195.1 Candidatus Omnitrophota bacterium | reverse complement strand
TTTAGGAAAAACTGCGCGATTTCAAAATGGTTTAGTGTGGGCGCGGCTATGCTTATTAAATCAACTTTTCCAAGCAAATTGCGATAGTCTGTAAACGACTCTATATTCGGATGAGCGGCTAATTTAGCTATGTTGCAATCGACGATACATATATGTTTTACGTCGACAATCTCTCTGTAAATACGTAAATGTATGCTTCCTAATTTCCCTATGCCTATTATGCCTACTCTCATATGGTTATACAGATAATCACAGATGGCGAACACAGATGATCGCAGATAAGAAGTACGGTATTTCTATTGTATTCCAATTACATTGAAATTTATCTGTGACCACCCGCTTACAAATCTGTGCTAATCTGTGTATGATATCAAATACCTTGAGGAAAGTCAATTGATGTGGTAGAATGCACCTCAAATTCATCGGCAAATTAATCCCTTTGCCAGAGTTCCACGGGTTTTACCCATGGTGAATCGCGGAGCGGGACGTCGCCCACTTAAGCGGGCGAAAGGAAAGGACCTACGGGCAGTGCCCGTGCGGGCTCCAGCCCTTGCCTTATATCTATTGCAATAATTATGATTGAATATTTTAGAGAATATTTTAAGTTGCTAAAGCTGGCCAAGCCTTACAAGGGGTTGTTTGTTTTTGCTTTTATCTGTATAGGAATTTCCAGTATATTCAATGGAGTTACTCTGGGAATGATTGTCCCCCTTGTAGACAGGATAATGAACAATAAGCCGATAGTTATACCCGAAGCGATTAAGTTGCCGCATTTTTTATCAGCCATTGTGGATAAACTTAATTCCATAGAGCCCATGACCCTTCTCATGGCGCTACCCATATTCGCTGTTTGTCTTTTTGCTTTAAAAGGTGTATTTCTTTTTTTCCAGAGTTTTCTTATGAATAAGATTGCTCAAAGCGCGGTAAGAGATATAAAAGATAAACTATATGCCAAGTTTCAGGATCTATCGCTTGATTTTTATGCAAAGAAGAGGACAGGGGAATTAATTTCGCGTATAACCAATGATGTTGGTTGCATAGCAAATGCGCTTTCCTATGCACTTACCGATTTAATATTTGAAAGTATGCAAATAGTAGTTTTCGGAGTAGTTGCTTTGCCGCTTGGATTTGCCATATCCTGGAAATTATATGCGGTTTTTCTGATATTTCCCGCAGTTTTTATTCCTGTAAGCAAAATCGGAAAACGAATAAAGAAATTTTCGCGCGAAGTGCAAAATAAAATGGCGGATTTAAATTCCCTGCTTACAGAAACTATCCAGGGTGCTTACATAGTAAAAGTTTTTTGCCGTGAAAATTATGAAATTAAGCGTTTTAAGGAAATCAATCAACAGTATTACAGGTTTACGATGAAGAGCGTAAAAAGAATAATCGCGGTTACGCCTGTGACTGAACTTATATGTGTGTGCGCGGCAATGATAATACTTTCCATAGCGGGACGAGAAGTTATTCTGGGTAAAGTTTCGTTTGGTGTTTTTGGCTTGTTTATGGCTTCTCTCATGTCCATGATCAGCCCTTTTAAGAAATTAGCTAATGTTCATGCGATAAATCAGCAGGCGCTTCCCGCCTCCGAGCGTATTTATGATATTTTGGATGAAGAGCCAAAAGTTAAAGACGCAATTGACGCCAAAGAGATAGCGGGATTTAACGAGTCCATTGAATACAAAACTGTTTGGTTTAAGTATAATGAGGCGGATGATTATGTTTTAAAAGATATAAATTTATTCGTTAAAAAAGGCCAGATTACCGCTTTAGTTGGCCATTCCGGCGCCGGAAAATCTACTTTAGTCAGTTTGTTGCCCAGATTATATGATTGTCAGAATGGCATGGTCGCTGTTGATGGCAAAGATGTGAAGGAATTAAAGTTATGTTCTCTAAGGTCTCTTGTGTCCGTAGTTTCCCAGGAAATGGTTCTTTTCAACGCTACGGTGCGGGATAATATTGCTTACGGAAAACTTGAGGCGACAGAAGAAGAAATAATAAACGCAGCAAAGAAAGCCCATGCCTATGATTTTATTTCTAATTTTCCCAAAAAGTTTGATACCATTATAGGGGACAGAGGTTTTAGGCTATCGGGAGGGGAAAAGCAGAGGATTGCTATAGCACGGGCTGTACTTAAAAATGCTCCTATATTGATATTAGATGAAGCAACCAGCCAGTTAGATTCACAGTCAGAAAAGCTTGTAAAAGACGCATTTTATAACCTTATGGAAGGTAAAACCGTCTTTGTCATTGCCCACAGGCTTTCTACTGTTCAGAAAGCAGATACTATAATTGTTATGGAAAAAGGGGCTATCGTTGAAAAAGGCAGCCACGATGAGCTTCTTTCCGGTGACACCGTGTATAAAAAGTTATATGAGTTGCAATTTAATGTATAATATGATGAAAATAGACAAAATAAGCACTCAAATTTGCGCAATTTACCTTTTTTATGTGCCAAATAGCGCACTCTGCTTAAAAGCTTTGTCTCTTCAAACGCTATAAATATTGTTGAAAATATAATGAAATATGGTATACTTCTTCTTTGCAAGCAAGGGTTTGCTTACAAGCGAAATAAATCAGTATCATATTAATAAGGAGGATTTTTGGTTATGGCTTTAACAGAAGTTATTAAAGAATTATTGGAAAACGGGGTTCATTTCGGGCATTTAAGCAAGCACTGGAACCCTAAGATGAAAAAATTTATTTTTGGCAAGAAAAAAAATATATATATAATAGATCTTGAAAAAACAGCCGAAAAGATAGAAGAAGCTAAAGAATTTGCCAAAAAAATAGTTCAACAAAGCGAAAAGATTCTTTTTGTAGCCACAAAAAAGCAATTGCGTGATCTCATGAAAGAGCAGGCTGGCAGCTGCAATATGCCTTACGTAGTTGAAAGATGGGTGGGGGGATTGCTTACGAACTACTCAACAATACGCACAAGGATTAAAAGGTATGTAACTCTTCTTGAGAAAAGGGATAATGGCGAATTCGATAAGATGCCCCGTAAAGAAGTTACCAAATTAAACAGAGAAATAGAAAGAATGGAAAAAATTTACAGCGGTTTAAAGTCATTCGATAAGCTTCCC
>JALOBR010000027.1 GCA_023228195.1 Candidatus Omnitrophota bacterium | reverse complement strand
TTTTGCGCGCGCTTATTGATTTTTCAAAAGAAATAGGCCTTTCTGCGCAAAATGTTGATTCTGATGAATCTTTGAAAAGAAAATTGTTTGAACAAATACGTATAGGTTTAGCCAAGCCAAAAAGCCTTTAAGAGGAGGTGTCCGATGAGAAAGAGCACAAGTATTATTTTCGTGGCAGTTTTATTATTATCTATGGACGTAACGGCTTATGCAGCTTACGCTCAGGCGCCGCAAGTAGTAAGAGACCCAATTGCAATGAGTGAGATTAACACATACCGTATAAGTCCGATTACACCGGAAGGCGCGGTTTTAAAGCAGCCGGCAACCCTTGACCTTGGAGGGGAACCTTACACTAATACTCCGGTTGAGAAGATGGGAATTGGCATAGTAAATACAACCACTTCTTGGGCAGATATCCCCGGAAAGATTGCCGAAGTATCCGAAAGAGACAATCTTTTCCTTGGCGTTACCCTGGGCTTTGGAGAAGGGCTTGTTTCTGGTTTAGCCAGGGGGGCATCCGGCGTGGCTGATATTGCTACCTTTGGGCTCGCACCTTATGATAGGCCTTTGATGGAGCCCCAGTATAAAGTTGAGAATCCTAATGAGGGTTTTAAAATAGATATCCTTAATTGGTAGGGATGGTGGGGAGGCGAGAGCCAGCCTTATAATGCGGGTCACGGTTAAAGCCGTGACCCTCGCGAAGGCGGGTCTTTTACGGAGGCGTAGAGCCGACTATGGAATTTAGCCGGCTCTATTTTTTTAATGAGCACATTATTTTTTCAAGCCCTGCCTGCCGGCAGGCAGCCCAGCAGGACGCCCTGTTGGGCTGGGGAGACGTCGCCCCGCGAAGCGGTTGACAAGAAGGATTCACGGAGTTTGCACGCGGGGCTCCAGAGTGGTATAATCCAACCTGAAAATAAAAACTTTATCCAACGTAAAAATGCCTATGGCAATAAGAGTAGAAGTAAAAGCAGAAGAAAAAGATAAGTTCTTGGCTAATTTTTCTTCTTCAGGCACAAGCGTTTATGTAGATTTAGGCAAAGAGAAAACTAACGGCCCAAATCCTTTAGAGCTATTCATTGGAAGCCTCGCAAGTTGTGTGTGTGTTTATGCTAAAAAATACCTTACCCAGCATTCCATAGAATTTAAGGAACTACAAGTTAGCGCAAATGCCGAGCTTTCAAAAGATTCTCCTACGCGTTTGGTAAATATTAAGATAAAAGCGTTTACGGATGCAAAACTTAGCAAAACGGAGAGAGAAGTTTTCTTGAGGTTTATGAAAAATTGCCCCATCCACAATACAGTCATCCACACCGAAAATATAGAAATAGATTTAGTTTGGTCAAACAAATGAAGATTGGTATGGATTTTTGGCAAAGCGTAATAAATAATATAAGTTTTGCGTTTAATATATTCTTTTAGAAGATGGTTATAAAATATCAAATAAATTCTGATTTAAAAAATATCCTGCCTGTTGCTTTGGAAATTTTTCAAAAATTAAAATCAGAAGGCGTTAAGGAAGATGTGTTATTTGATGTGCGTTTATGCCTCGAAGAGGCAGCAATTAACGCTATAAAACACGGCAATAAAAAGAATAAGAAAAAACTTGTCTACATAACTGTCAAATTTTCCGGCCGCTCTATAGAGATGATCGTAAAAGATGAGGGCAAAGGGTTTGATCATAAAAATATACCTTCTCCCACAAAAGGTAAAAACATAAAAAAACTTTCCGGAAGAGGAATTTTTCTCATCAGAAAACTTATGGACAGTGTTAAGTTTTCTGATGGCGGAAACAAGATTAAGATGGTAAAATTATTTTAAAAGCTTTCAGCTATCAGTCGTCAGTGTTCAGCAGCTGATGGATGGAAGCTGATAGCTATTCAAGGAGGTAATATGAATATAACCGAAGAAAAAAAAGATGGAATAACAATTTGTAACATAAGCGGTGAGATCAATATCAATACTTCACCGCAGCTTCGTAAGTCCTTTGAGTCTTTTGTTGAAGCCAATACGGCAAAAATAGTTGTAGATTTTTCTCAAGTTTCTTATATCGACAGTTCAGGCCTTGCTACTTTTATAGAGCTCTTGCAACGCCTTAAAAAAGTTGGTGGTACTTTCCGCATCTGTTCCATGAGCCAAAAAGTCAAAAATATTTTTGAAGTAACTAAATTACATAAACTTTTTGAAATTTTTGATTCGCGGGAGGCAGCTTTAAACAATTTTTTATGATAACTATTTTAGGCAAAACAATAATTAACTTCATTAAGAATATAAGCGGCGTAATTAAGCTTTTAGTGGATATATTATATTGGTTGATAATCGGCCCATTTAAGGGCAAGGCCGCGCAACGCCAGGGCATATTTAACCAGATGATTTTTACGGGACTGCGTTCCATGCCGATTGTATTTTTTGTAACCATTTTTACCGGCGTAGTTTTAGCTATGCAGTCAGCTTATCAACTCCAGAAGATGGGCGCGGTGCTTTACGTTGCTTCCCTGGTTGCTGTTTCTTTGTGCAGAGAGCTTGGGCCAGTGCTTACAGCCCTTGTTGTTGCCGGGCGTGTCGGTTCTGCTTTTGCGGCAGAGCTTGGCACAATGAAAGTCAGCGAACAAATAGAAGCTCTTGAGACTATGGCAATAAATCCGGTAAGGTTTTTGGCGGTTCCGCGGTTTATTGCGTTATTTTTTATGTTGCCCTGCCTTACAATTTTAGGAAATTTATCAGGAATGGTGGGTGGGTATTTAGTCGGGGTCTATAGCCTTAATATTAATCCGGATTTATATATACAAACAACTTTCAAATATCTTGAAATAAAGGATATTTATACAGGGATTACCAAATCTTTTGTGTTTGCTGTAATAATAGCGCTGATTGGTTGTTTTGAGGGGTTAAACACAAAAGGCGGCGCAGAGGGCGTAGGCAGAGCTACGACAAGAAGCGTAGTTATAAGTTTTATACTTATAATACTCGCGGACTGTATTATTACATCCATATTTTATTTTTCCAAGCTATGATAAAAAAAGATTCCAAAGACGAGCCGATAATTTCCTTAAAAAATGTTTCCAAGTATTTCCACGGAAACAAGATCATAGATAATGTGAGTTTTGATATCCTTCACGGAGAAACTTTCGTCATTATGGGCTGCTCTGGTTCTGGCAAAAGCACTCTTCTAAGGCTGATGACCGGAATACTTAAGCCGGAGGAAGGAAGTATTTTTGTTAAAGGCAAAGACATATCAAAAATCCGGGGCGAAGAATTAGATGAAGTCAGGAAAACCTTCGGGATGCTTTTCCAGTATTCCGCGCTTCTTGATTCCTTAACGGTTGAAGATAACGTTTCATTGCCGCTTAAAGAGCATACAAGGCTTGCACAGGAAATCATAGATATAATTATAAAAATGAAACTTTCATTGGTGGGGCTACGCGGTTACGAGAAGCATTATCCTTCCCAGATTTCAGGGGGCATGCGTAAGCGCGTCGGATTGGCAAGGGCGATTGCGCTTGACCCGAATATAGTTTTTTACGATGAGCCAACTTCGGGGCTTGATCCGGTTGTCGGCGGAGTTATTGATAAGTTGATAAAAGAGCTTAGCGAAAAACTCCTTATTACTTCCGTAGTCATAACTCACGACATGCAAAGTGTTTTCAATATCGCAGACAGGGTGGCGATGGTTCATAAAGGTAGAATTATAGATGTTACTACGCCCGATGAATTGCGTAGCTCGCAAAACCCTTATATCCAGCAATTTATAAATGGCAGACCTTTAGGGCCGATTGATTTTTTTAAGGAAGATATAGGAATCGGTGAAATTTTTGGCTTATAACCCCCCCCACTTGTCGTTTAAGGGGTAATTCGACTATACATTTTTCCAGACAGGAAGTCCGGAAAGTGTAAGTCTCATTAAAGGAGTATAATATGAAAAAATATGGTAACGAATTTAAGGTAGGATTGTTTGTGCTTGCCTGCGTAGGCGTACTTATTTTTATCACTTTCAGGACCGGAAAGGTTGACATAAAAAAACCCGGTTATTTTTTGTATGCTACATTTGATGAAATTGCCGGTTTAACCAAGAAAGCCCCGGTTATGCTAAACGGCCTGGAAGTAGGAAAAGTCGACGATATCATCGTAAGCTATGACAATGATGCCACAAAAATCACCTTAAAGCTTTGGTTGCCGGTTCAGGCAAAGGCAAGAGAAGACGCCGTTATCTCCATAAAGACCTTAGGGCTTATGGGTGAAAAATATATACAGATTGCTTCGCATGGCGGAAATTTTATAAAACCCGAAACCGTAATTGTAGGTAAATCATACATGGATTTGGATGTGCTCATGGAAGAGGCAGAAGCTTTAACCGAAGAAGCGAAGAAACTTTCAGCGAACCTTAATTATACGGTTACCGGTAATCAGGATAAAATTTCTTCTATCATTAAAAATTTGGAATCTACATCCAAAAATGTCGAAGAGTTGACCGCTGATTTAAAAAATAATCCTTGGAAACTTCTATCTAAGCCAAAGGGGAGGTAGTTTATGAAAAAGTTTTTATTTTTATTTGTTCTTTTTTGTTTTTCATTATTTATGTCCGCTTTTGCGCAGATGGCAAAAATCATTGAAGTAAAAGGCGATGTTCAGGTGAAAAAAGCGGCAAAATCCGCATGGGAAAAAGCAAGAATAGATACATTCCTTGATAAACAGTCGGAAATTAAGACCGGCGCTTCTTCCGAATGCAGTCTTAGCTTCGACGAAGAATTAAAAAATATTTTAACCATAAAAGAAAATTCAGAGGTGAAAATAGAGAATTTAAAACCCGCAGGTATTTCTCTTCCGCAAGGCAGAGTTTTTTCTCTTATCGATGATATTGCTAAGGTGGAAAAATTCGAAATAAGAACACCCACGGCTATCGCCGGAGTAAGAGGAACGGGTGAGTCGGTTGAATTTTCATCAAATTGTGCCAATGTAAAATGTTTTGAAAATAATGTTTATGTGCAGGGTCTTGGCAGCCAGGGTAATAGTACGGGGCAGCAGGGCGTTTCCGGCGGATTCGGGGTACAGGTATGCGAAGGCGGAACATTTGGCAAGCAATTTACTCTTTCTGGCGAAGATTTGTCACAGTGGGAGGAATTTTTAGGAAACGTAGATGGCTTACGGGACAATAGTTTTACCGGCGACGGAGAAAATGACGCGTTGAACAATGCTCTTGATGAGCGCAGGTTCGATTACGGTAACGATAAGCTGGAAGATAGAAGAAGGGATGAAGAAAACAGACGTCCAAGTTCGAGCGACAGCCCAACCCGGCCAGAAAAGTAAAAAGCAATAAGATATTCTAACAATTTTTTTATATAAAATAAAGGGGATACATTATGAGAATAAAAATATTTACAATTTTACTTGCGTGTATTTTTTTGAATGCATCTTATTCATTTTGCCAGCTTAAGGAAGAAAAGGAAGAAAAGTCCCGGGCCATAAACATTCTTACCAAGCTCCCGCCGGATTATAAGTTTTCTTCACGGATAAGTTTGTCCGGCGGCTATGATACCAACGTAAATTTAAGCCCGAGCAGAAAGGGGGATGTCTTCGAGGAGCTGTTATATTCTTTCGGTCTGTCCAAAAAATTCGACAAAAATTTTGGTTTTACTTTTGATTACGATTTAGATTATTTAAACTATAATAAAATTACCGATGCTTCAAATTTACTTAATCATTTCAGGTTGGGTTTGCATAAAAACATTTCTCAATTCACAACTGGAGCAGGTTATGATTTAGGCGTATTTTATTATCCCCATGGTAACGATGAAGATTTCCTCTTCCATAAATTATTTGCTTATGTAAAACATAAAATATCAAAAAATCTCTATCATAGGTTACAGTTAGAAGTGGGATTAAAAGATTATCCCGACCGAGATGCTTTAGCTGATACTATAAATACATATCAGGACGATAATCGCACAGATACGCGCGCCAGCATAGAATATAAATTAAGTTCCGACATTATCAAAAAACTGATTTTTTCGTTTAAAGTAAAAGCTACCGCTAATAACTCAAACGTTTCTTATCAGGATTTTTATGACTACCAATCTTATGAGGGGGCATTGGATTTCGATTATCAATTGTTAAAAAGATTATATCTTATTTCCGAACTTTCTTACCAAAAGAAAATTTTTGATAACCGACTTGTAACTTTAAGAGACTACAGAGAAAGAGACAGCCTTTACGTAGGAACCCTCGGGTTTTCTTACCAGTTAAACAAGCAAAATGAGCTTTCGGTATATTACACTTACCGGCAAAATTCATCAAATGACAATATTGCGCAGTATTCCGAAAGTGTTGTAAACTGCGGCTGGCAGCATTACTTTTAATGAGCACGTGATTTTTTAAGCTGTACCGGCGGCAGAAAAAATCACAGCGCGAATTAACCCCGCTGCGCTTATGTTAAATTTCCAGGGCAGCCCGTTGGCTAGGCGCAAGGGGGATATGCAAATGGCTACTATATAAACTTCTAACATCCTTCATGCAAAAATCTGATAAAAACCCTTTATTCTCCAGCACCATTAATTTTTTTTCCGATTTAAGAAAAAAAATATCCTTAAAGCTCTTCGTTGTGTTCTCGGCCTGCCTTTTTGTGTTTTTGTTTTCTTACCTTAAGGTATTTAATAATTACGAACTTATTTTTTATGATTTAAAGCTTATGCTTCGTCCTAGCCTGCCTGTTTCGGATAAGATAGTAATTATTGAGGTAGCTGATGATACCGTAAAAAATTTAGGCAAATGGCCGCTTCCCAGAGATTTTCATGGGAGCTTGATAAGGGTGCTTAAGGAATACGGCGTAAAACAAATAATTATCGATGTCCTTTTTGAAGAGCCTACATTGGATGATGAAATGTTTCGTTCCGCCCTTGAAGAATCCGGAAATGTATACCTGCCTATCGCGTTTTATCTCGAAGATAAAAACAGAAAAATTAAAAATTTCGCCGAAAGCAAAGAAATAATTTCCGATATACGCAGCATTTTTAAAGCCCATGTTGCCGGGTACGGACACATTAATACGTTTATTGACAGTGACGGTAAAGTAAGAAGAATACCTCTTTTTATAAAATATAAAGACAGGCTTTTTCCTCACTTATCTTTTGCCGCGGCCTGCGATTACCTGGGGCTTAAGGCAGATAAGATTTTTGTAAAGTCAGGCACAATAATAATAGACAATAAATTGTCTATACCTGTATCTTCGGGTGCGCCTTTCCTTGTTAATTACCCTGCAAAATGGAAAGACTCATTTTTGCACCTTTCTTATTTTAATATTTTAAAAGCTTACAGCGACGTTAATAAGGGTATAACCCCGTCTCTGGACTTATCTATACTTAAAGATAAAATCTGTTTTATAGGTTTGACTGCAACGGGCACGTCAGATCTTAGGGCAACTCCGGTTGAAAAAAGTTACCCCATGCTGGGATTGCAGGCGTCTGTTTTTAACAGCATAATAGAAAAAAGATTTATAAAAGATGTTGGGGGAAAGGTTAATGCATTAATAAGCGTAATTATTTTTCTGGTAAGCTTAAGTTTTTGTCTTAAATTTTCGCCGCTTAAAGCGCTATTGGTAAACATTGTCTTTGGCGCAGTTTATTTCTTTGGTACATTTATCTTCCTCGTGTGCGGCGGAATATTGATTGATTCTTTTTTCCCTTTATTTATCATTGTCATTACTTATTCAGCTTCAGGAATTTATAAATTTCTGCTGGAAGAAAGAAAGAGGCAGATTCTTGAAAATGAGCTTGATATCGCCAGAACAATACAGCGCAGCTTCCTGCCGCAGGGCGCAAAAGAATTTAATGGTATAACGGTTTCTTCTTTTATGCAGGCTGCAAAGTTTGTCGCCGGGGATTTATACGATATAGTTGAACTTGATAAAAATAAACTGGGTATTTTAATCGGTGATGGTTCAGGGAAGGGCGTTTCCGCCGCCTTGATAATGGCCCAGGCCATATCGCAGTTTAGGATTTTCTGCCGGCAAAATTTAAGCTGTTCAGCTGTTTTAAATACGCTAAACAGAGAGCTTTACGGAAAATTTCAGGGAAGCTTTGTCACTTGTCTTTATATAATTGTAGATACCAGCCAAAATCTCCTGCATATTTCTTCAGCTGGCCATGGGCCGTTATTCGTGTATAGAAATTCAAGCCGAGATTTAATTGACGTTGATTTAGCTGCTGGTTTTCCCCTAGGTGTGGTTGAAGAGGCAAATTATGAAGAGACAACATATTTGATAGAAAAGAAAGATAAATTCTTTTTGTTTACGGATGGGCTTTATGAGGCACGCAACAGAAAAGGCGAAGAGCTTGGAATGGAAAATGTCAAAAAAATAATTCTTAAGAAAGCTTTGCTCGATACCAAAAAAATCAACGAGGCTATAAAAGAAAATATATTAAAATTTTCCGATTGCGATAAACAGCACGATGATATAACGTTTATCGTGGCAGGAAAAGAGTTATAAATTAAGAAACAGCGATGAACCGTCGCAATCGGCAGTGTTTATTGCAGAAAATCCTTCCCGGCAACTTGAAAATTTAAGTTTCTCGTTAAGCGCAGCTTCCTTTACTTCTTCAATTAGTTTTTGCCGTAATTGAAACGTAAGGTAATTGTATCCGCCTTTTTCCCCGCCGCAAGTTAAATAGAGATTTTTCCATAGGCAAGCATATCCGGGAAATGTTTCGCACATGCGCTTAAAATTATCCGGTTTTGTTTTGTAGGTTGAAGTGATAATTTGTTTGGCCCCGGAGTTTTTAAGCGCCTTTACGGTTTTTCTTATGTCTTTTGTATTTAAAGGATAAATCAGCGGGTCAAACCTTGCAGCGACAGGAATGTATTTCGAAAGCGCATTTATGGTTTTAAGCTTATCCTGCGGGCTGCCGGCACAGCCGGGTTCGAGCCTTTGCATAAGCCTTTTGTCAAGGCAGGTGAATGTGAAACTTACGACGACATTCTTAAGGCTTTTAAAAATATCAACATCCCTTGCGACTAATGTCGATTTCGTCACAATATTTATTTTTAATTCATAATTTTTTAAAAGTATAAGCATTTTGCGGGTCAATTTATATTCTTTTTCTATTGATTGATAAGGGTCGGATGAATTCGCAATGGTTATTATTGAATTCTTTGGTATCTTTTTCATCTGGTTCTCAAGCCTTTTGATGAAATCTTTTTTGGGCCTGGGGTTGAAGAAGTTTCTTATATATGAAGAAGCATAGCAATAAAGGCAAGCGTGTCCACAGCCGGTATAAGGGGACAGGCTGAACTTATCCGGGCAGGTGCAATATTTACTTTTCCAGGGGTCAAAAGGCGTAATTAAGGGCATATAAATATTATACCATACAGAATAATGTAGGCCGTTGGACGTTGGATATAGGACGTGAGGCATAGGGGACAATATGATAATAATAAAAGTAACGGTTTATAAGGGATTTTTTGGTGGAAAAAAGTCCATCTACATAGAATTTAATCATTGACCTGTTCTATCTTTGCTACTATCATTATTAACACAGATTGCCCACACTCATAAACAAACAAGCGCAGGTAATTCTTTGCGCCGTCATGATTTAGCTGTTCCAACCTGCGTAAAAGGGAGGGATCATGGAAAGACAAACGAAATTCCAGGGCGCACCTTTAACGCTTGTCGGCAGGAATTTAAAATTAAATACAGACGCTCCTGATTTCAGAGTTATCTCTACAGACTTAAAAGAAGTTACCCTTAAGGATTTCAAGGATAAAATAAAAATAATAACATCTTTTCCCTCCTCAGACACCCCGGTATGCGATTTACAGGTTAAAGAATTCAATAAAAAAGCAGTAGCATTTTCAAAAGACATAGTTGTGCTGGGGATAAGCAAAGACCTTCCGTTCGCACAGAAAAGATTCTGTGATTTAAATAATATCACGAATGTTGTAACCCTTTCTGATTACAGGTTTTCTTCATTTGGCATAAATTACGGCTTGCTTATAAAAGAATTAAATCTTCTGGCAAGAAGCGTTTCAATTGTGGATAAAACAAATGTCATTAGGTATATGCAAATAGCCCCGGAGGTTACCAGCCAATTAAATTACGAAAGCGTCTTAACGGCTCTTAACGATGTAGTGTCTAATCCGCAACAAAAACGCATGAAACACGACCTTCCCATTGTAAGTCTTGCGAAGCGGGTGCAGGTGGCTTAACGAAAGAGGAAATAGGAAAATTAATCGCCCAGCACAATAATTGGCAATTGGTTGAGGGTAAGAAAATAGTTAAGGAATTTAAGTTCAAAGATTTTATCGAGGCAAAATATTTTCTCGATCTTATTTCGGTAATTGCCGAGGAGCAGGGGCATCATCCTGTATTTACATTGATTTATAATAAATTAAAAATTACGCTTACAACCCACGCACTTTCCGGGCTCAGCGAGAATGATTTTATAATGGCGAGGATTATCGATAGTGTGTAATTTAAGAATAAGATAGAGGATAGAAATAAAACAATCCGCTATGATTATGCTGGAAAATTTAGTTAAAGCCAAAGAAACTATTTTGCAAGCAAAGACTATAGTTATTTCCTGTCATATAAATCCCGACGGTGACGCCATAGGTTCGCTTTTATCTTTGGGATTAGGGCTTAAGGCTCTTGGGAAGAAAGTTTATATGATAAGCGAGGACGATATTCCTAAAAAATATAAGTGTTTGCCCGGGGCAAAGAAGATAAAACAAACAACAGATAAAAAATGCGATTTAGCCATATCCGTTGATTGCAGCGCGAAAGATGTTTTGGGCAATAATTTTGAAAAAGTATTCAAGCCTGCGCAAAAAATTTTAGAAATTGACCACCATGATTTTAGAAGGCCTTTCGGTGACGTCTCCCTTATAGATAGCAACGCAGCAGCAGTCGGTGAAATTATTTTTATCCTTCTTAAGAAACTTAATGCGAAAATTACAAGCGAAATAGCCGAGGATATATTGACTTCTTTGATTGTAGAAACCGATTCGTTTCGTTTGCCAAAAGTGCGGGCTTTTACTTTTAAAATTTGCGAATATTTGGTAGATTCGGGAGTAAATTATCCTAAATTGGCAGATATGATATTTTGGTCAAAAAGCAAAGAGACCATTATACTTTCGGGGTTAGCGCTTTCCCGTTGCAAGTTTTTAAAGCGTGGCAAGATAGCCTGGTCCATAATAAAAAGAAAAGATTTCCAAAGAATGAAGGGTAAAGAAGAAGACGTTGATGCGGTAGCGGATGAGATGCGCAGTATCCACGATGTAAAAATAACAATATTGTTTCGGGAAAACGGAAGCACCTTGAGGGTGTCTTTGCGTTCTAAAGGAAAAATCAATGTTGCCAGGCTCGCCGAATATTACGGCGGCGGCGGCCATTTTGATGTTGCCGGTTGTTTTATCCCTAATAATAAAAGAGCGATAAACGATTTGTTCAATAGAGCCAAGAAATTGCTGTAAAAGCTATGCTTATTAATGGCTTCACATTGGTAAAATATATGATAGAATTTTTACGCACAGACGATCGCAGATAAAATCATCTGTGATCATCTGCTTTGCAATCTGCGTTAATCTGTGTAAATAGGAGGTGTAAAATGGCTAAATACAGATGTGTAGTTTGCGGTTATATTTATGATCCGGAAATAGGCGATCCAGACGGAGGGATTGAGCCGGGCGTAGCATTTGAAAAACTTCCTGATACATGGTTGTGTCCGGTTTGCGGGGCGGATAAGAGCCAATTCGAATTAGTAAAATAAAATATGGTTAAAATAGCCGAAAATATTTACTGGACAGGTTATGTTGACTGGAGCTTAAGGAATTTTCACGGCTACTCGACACCTTCCGGCTCTACCTATAACGCTTATCTGATTTTTGATGAACAGCCGACATTAATCAAGACGGTAAAGCATTACGGGTTTGAGGAAATGCTTAGTCGCATCAAGGAAGTCATAGAGCCTTCGAAAATTAAATATATAATTTCAAATCATACTGAGATGGATCATTCAGGTTCGATAGGCAAAATGCTCAAACTCTGCCCCGGCGCGCAAATAGTATGTTCTCCCAAGGGGCAGGAAGGACTAAAAAGGCATTTTAAAGAAAATTGGAATTTTAAAATAGTTAATTCGGGAGACACTTTAAATATTGGTAGAAGGAATTTAAAATTTTTTTTAATGCCAATGGTTCATTGGCCTGATTCAATGGCAACATATTCTATCGAAGATAACATCTTGTTTCCTAATGATGCTTTCGGACAACATTATGCAAGTTCGGAGCGTTTTGCGGATTGTATCGGCATTGACGTTGTTGTCAAAGAAGCAACAAAATATTATGCAAATATTGTTATGCCTTACGGTGGCCAGGTTATAAAAGCTTTAGAAGCCCTTAAGGATATAAAGCTAGATACAATTTGCCCTTCCCATGGTTTGATTTGGAGAAGGAAAGAAGATATAGAAAAGATCGTATCTCTTTACAAAAAATTGGCAAATTATGAATCTGACAGGTCTGTTGTCGTGATTTACGATACAATGTGGCATTCGACGCAAATGATGGCGCAGAAATTATATGAGCTTATTGATCGTGAAGGTATTTCGGTTAAACTGTATAATCTTCAGGATACCAATATTTCCGATATAATCGCAGAAATTATTTCGGCAAAAGTAGTAATGGTGGGCTCGCCGATTTTAAATAACAAAATTTTGCCGAATATGGGAGCTTTTCTCACATATTTAAAAGGGCTCAAGCCTAAAAATAGATATGCTTTTACTTTTGGTTCCTATGGCTGGGCAAAAATAGGGTTTAAAGAACTCGAAGATTCACTTAAGGAAGCAGGAATGGAATTGTTAGCCGAAGGAAGATACGCAAATTATATTCCAGATGATACAGAGCTTGATAACTTAAAAGATATAGTTATAAAAATTAAGAATTTATTGGCCAGTTAATCCATGAAATTCCAAATCGCAAATTCCAAATCCCAAATAAATTTCAATAGCCAAAATTCCAATGCTTTAAACGGTATCCGTTTTGGACGTTATTGCATTGGAATTTTGAGCTTATTTGTTATCTAGCGCTTGAAGTTTGGAATTTAAAAGCAAGGAGGAGTGTTTATGTCAAACATATACAGCCCGCAGGAAATATTGAGGATTGCGATAAAAATTGAAGAAAACGGAAAAAAGCTTTATGAGGCTTTGGAGAAAAAAACAGACAACGCAGCCATGCGTGAAGTGTGGGGGTATTTAAAGGATCAGGAGGAAGTGCACAGAAAAACTTTTCAGGTGATACTCGATAATGTCGGAGATTATATAGTTTATGAGTTTAGCCCTGGAGAGTACGATGCTTATATAAAAGCAATTGCAGCGGGTTATATTTTTATCCAGGAACTTATAGAGAAAAAAACCAAAGAAGGATTTAAGTCCGATTTAGAGGCTATAGATTTCGGAATTTATATTGAAAAGGAATCAATCCTTACTTATTCAGCCTTGCGCGGATATATACTTACCGAAAAGCATCCGGTTTTGGATAAGGTTATAGATGAGGAAAAGAATCATCTTGTTAAGCTTACTCTTCTGAAAGACAAAATAAAAAAATAAAAGGAGATAATATGGATATAAAAATTTATTCAACCCCAACGTGTCCTTACTGTAAACTCGCGAAGCAATATTTTTCTTCTAAAGGTTTAAGCTACGAGGATTTTGATGTTTCAGCCGACAAAAAGGCTATGGAAGAAATGGTAAAGCTTTCAGGGCAAATGGGCGTTCCCACGAT
>JALOBR010000026.1:10244-13833 GCA_023228195.1 Candidatus Omnitrophota bacterium | reverse complement strand
AAAAAAGAAAAGGTAACATTCCTCCAATAAATAAGCCGACTAAAACAGACGGCTTCATAATATCTAATTGCATAGTAGAGCCGAATCTGACTACTTCATCCTTAAACGCAGCAATAAGCGCGAGCGCGGTAAGAGCGGCTGAGCCGATAGCAAAGCCTTTTCCTGTCGCTGCGGTGGTATTGCCTAATGAATCAAGCGCATCTGTGCGTTTTCTTACTTCAGGAGGTAAATGCGCCATCTCTGCGTTTCCGCCCGCGTTATCCGCAACCGGCCCATACGCGTCGGTTGCAAGGGTAATACCTAACGTAGAAAGCATTCCTACCGCGGAAATCGCAATTCCATAAAGCCCTGTTTCAAAATGTTGAAGCCCACCGGCAAAAATGAAACTTGCCATAATCGCGCAGCTGACAATAATAACCGGAAGCGCTGTTGACATCATACCTACCGCGATTCCGCCTATAATTACTGTTGCAGGGCCGGTAAGAGACTGATCTGCGATAAAACGGGTTGGCTTAAAACCGCTTGAAGTGTAATATTCAGTTACCAAGCCTATACGCACACCGGCAATCAGTCCTGATATGACCGACCAGTATATACCAATATGTTCTGCGCCCAGGGTAAATTTTATAAGAAAGTATGAAGCGATAGCTACGATAAAAGAACTGGTAAATACTCCCTTACGAAGCGCGGCAAGTAATACTTTTTGGTTTGCGTCTTCTCTGCTTTTTACAAAAAAAGTTCCGATAATTGATGCAACTACACCTAGCGCGGCCATAACCATAGGGACAGTTACGCCTTGCACTCCTAAGCCAGCCGCGACACCTAAAGCGGAAGTGGCAACTATTGAACCGACATATGATTCATATAAATCAGCGCCCATACCGGCAACGTCACCGACATTATCACCGACATTGTCGGCAATTACAGCAGGGTTACGCGGGTCATCTTCTGGAATACCGGCTTCAACTTTTCCTACCAGATCAGCGCCGACATCGGCGGCTTTAGTGAAAATTCCGCCGCCAACCCTCGCAAATAGAGCTTGTGAGCTTGCGCCCATACCAAAACAGAGCATGGTTGAGGTAATTGCGGCAATTTTATCGATATTTTGTGGTGTTGGATTGCTTGAATAATACCAGTTAAGAAAATAATACCAGATACTTAAATCTAAAAGCCCAAGCCCTACTACAGTCAGCCCCATAACAGCGCCGCTTGAGAATGCAATTCGAAGGCCGGAATTTAAACTCTTCATTGCTGCGGCAGCAGTACGATTGGATGATTGGGTTGCAATAGTCATACCGATAAAGCCCGACAGGCCGCTAAATAGTCCGCCTGTTAAAAAAGCAAAAGGTACAAATATCACCAGATAATTTTTAAAAACAAGGAACAATAAAATACAGAATACAACTGCAAAGAATATTGAAACTCCGATATACTGGCGTTTTAAATACGCTTTTGCCCCTATCCGTACAGCTTTAGCGATTTCCTGCATTATGTCATTTCCTGGATCGCTTTTTAAAATTTTAACCGCCAAATAGGCCGCAAAGGCAAGCGCAAGTATAGAGCCTATCGGTGCAAGTAATAAAAAATCAAAACCCTGCATTAAAAATCCTCCTTTTTGGATGCACAGATTAGCTCAGATTTGAAAGCGGATGGTCACGGATGATTCTATCCGCGGTCACCTGCCCCATTTCCTATATATAATTATTAGGATGCGGGACGTCCCGAATCCTAATACAGTATTTAGAGTACCGGGGCTGTGATTTCTTATCAGTGATTATCTGTGCGTTAAAGTTTTTTTATAATAGCGTCGCGCATCTCTCCTACAGAGATGTAGCTAATTTTGCAATCTAAATATTTTTCAATATATTCGATGTATTTCCTTGCCTCAGTTGGCAAACTTTTATATTCGCGTATGTTTTCTGTTTTTTTGCACCAGCCCTTCATGGTTTCGTATACGGGAATAACCTTTGATAAGTCAGAAGGAAATTCTTTCAAAATCTTTCCGTTTTGTTTATAGGCAGCGCATACCTTTATTTCTTTTAAGTCATCAAGTATGTCAAGCTTGGTAAGAATAATTTTATTTACGTTATTTAGAATTTTCGCCCTTTTAAGCAATACTAAATCAAGCCACCCGCAGCGCCGTGGTCTACCTGTTGTCGCTCCGAATTCTTTTCCTTTGTTTTGGAAATAGCCGCCAAGTTCAGAATTAAGTTCCGTAGGAAATGACCCTTCTCCTACGCGGGTAGTATACGCTTTGGCCACGCCTATCATCTCCCCATTTTTAATAAATGAAAGGCCCGAACCTAAAACTGCGTTTGAAGAAACAGTTGATGATGAAGTAACAAAAGGGTATGTGCCAAAGTCTATATCTAGAAATGTACCTTGGGCGCCTTCAAAAAGAAATTTTTTATTACGCAGCTTATAAAAAAAATCTACAAGCTCGCAAACGTATGGCTTAAGAGCTTTTGCATACTCACTATACTCTTTGTAGATATCGCCAAACGTGAAAGCTTTAAGCCCGTAAATTTTTTCGAAAATTTCATTTTTTTCCGCAAGATTATCTTTTAGTTTCAAAGCAAAAATTTCCGGATTTATAAGGTCAATCATACGTATGCCGCATCTGGAAGCTTTATCTGAATAGCATGGCCCTATGCCGCGCATGGTTGTGCCGATTTTCTGAATCCGTTTCTTTTCACGAAGGCCGTCCATTATGCGGTGATAAGGCATTATTACGTGGGAAAATAACGATATTTTTAGATTATTCGCGGACACTTCCACGCCTTCTTTCTTAAGAGAGCCTATCTCCTCAATGAGCACCTTCGGGTCAATGACTACGCCGTTACCTATAGCGCAAATCTTCCCTTTATGCAAAAGCCCGGATGGAATCAGGTGGAAAACAATTCTTTTTCCGTTTAAAATAACAGTGTGGCCAGCATTGTTGCCGCCCTGGAAACGGACAATAACATCTTTGCTTTGACAAATAAAATCAATAATTTTCCCTTTGCCTTCATCGCCCCACTGCATACCTATCAGTACAGTATTCATAATATTTTTTAGGTGCTGGATTTTAGTTTTATTTTTTTGCCTCGTATCATACAGATGGCTGCATCGTAAAAATGTTCTTTGCTATATCGGGATATTTCGCGACAAATTTAAGTTCATCTTCAACCAATGGTTTTTGGTTATGAACGTTAGCATATCTTACGAGCTCAAGAATTTTACGCGCCTCCGCATCGTTTTTGAACTTAACTGCCATTTGATCGTAAACATTGCCGAAACCTTTTATACCGGAATACTCGCCAACAGTAATTTTTCTTCCGGTGTCTATAACTTCCGGTTCCCCTCTACCCAAATCTTCGTAATCATAGAGTTCATAATTTCTTCTGTCTTTAAGTGCGCCATCGGCATGTATCCCCGATTCATGCGCGAAAGCATTAGCGCCTACGCCCGGTTGATTTATAGGTATAGGTATACCGAAAGCATAAGAAGCATATTTGCTTATTTTCCAAACCGATTTTAAATTTATTTTTTCATCGAGTTTATACTTTTCCATACCGCTTCCGTATCGAATAGCCAAAATTACGCTTAA
>JALOBR010000026.1:0-10234 GCA_023228195.1 Candidatus Omnitrophota bacterium | reverse complement strand
GGATTTCAACAGGCATTTTTACCTTTTTTAGGACCTTGCACATTCTTTCATATATCGAGAAAGGAGTATCGTAACCGAGCGTATCGCAATATCTGAACCTGTCCGCCCCGGCTTCTTTCACGGCGCTTATAAACTCTGCTAAATATTCGACTTTTGAACGGGAAGCGTCTTCGGCGTTTACACCTATGGCTTTTAACCCAAGTTTTTTTGCAAGCCTGACTGATTGCACGGCGCTTTTTATTATTTCTTCATAGTTAAGTTTACCCTGAAATTTGTGTTTTATCATCTGGTCGGATGTGGAAATCGATAGGTTCGCATATTTTAAATCAGGCACATTCTTAATGGCCAGCTCAACATCTGTTGTTATTGCGCGCAGCCATCCTGAAAGCCGAAGCCTTTTTATTGCTTTATTTTTTGCAAGCTCTAAATTAGCGTTAAGATAATTTATCTCGTGGTTTGTGGTGGGAAAACCGAATTCACTCTGATAAATACCCATCTCATCAAGGTAGATGTTTATCATCGTTTTTTGGAGCTTAGAAAGGCATATTCTCGATGTTTGGACGCCATCCCTATTTGTAACGTCTACTATATAAATTTTTGCCATAATTACCTCCTGAACATTTTTTTCAAATCTTCCGGTTTGATTTTAAGGACTGTAAAAATTTTGTTATTATTTATAAGAATAACATTCCCGTAATTTATGTTTAATTCAGAAATTAATTTATTGTTGCTTTCAATCATCCTGTCGACATTCTTTGATTTGGCAGCTTTTTTTACCTTGTTATAATCTATGTCCAGTGCTTCTAACGAATCCGTCCAGGAGGCGTTTTTTATGGTGTTTAATCTTTTAGCTATGTATTCTAGGAATTTATCAGGTGCAACTTTTTTTACTGCAAATGCTGTCCGTATTTCTTCTTTTGGGTATCCATAAGCATTTTCTTCGCTAATAAAGAAATGAACTTCAAGTTTTATTTTTTCTTTTTTACAAAAAGAAACTAAGCCGTTGAACATTGTAAGGGCGGAAGGCTCATAGAGGTTAACAAAATAATCAAGTCTGCGCGGAATTTCCTTCCTGCCCAGCAGCAAAAATAGCCCGGAAAGCTGCGGCTTTAGCAATAGCGCCCCATCCTTCTCGTCAATGAATCTGGCGACACGCGAAAATTCCTTTTCGGTCTTTATCTCCCGCGGCATAATAAATGCCGGCAGGCTGGTTATGCTGTATTTCTTAATAAGTTCTTTCGCGTAAGGAGCATTGTAGTCAATAGCCTTAAAATTCATACCCGGAAACATTTCCCGAAGCAGATTCTGGGTAGGTTCTGTTACGCAGAACGCACAAGCAGTATCAGTGATTAAAAGAGTTTCCGTCTTGTTTGGTTCAAAATAGGCACACGCCGCCTCTGGCCCTTGCTTTTGGCAAGTTGCAAGTAATCCGTCTTTCTTTTGGCAGTCACTGTCTTTAAAGCAAGCAGGAATAATCTTTTTTATTTCAGAATCTTCTTTTACGGATAAAGCCAGTTTTTCACGTTTAAAGTCGAAATTTAATATTTTGTTCGCCTTAATTTCCATATTGGCAATTCTTACATCTTTGGCCATGTACGATGGTTTTAGTATTATCGTATCGTTTATTTTATTATATTCTTTGGAGTCCAACATGTTTCCGCTGGATAATATCAACTTTATTTCAGGAAATTTACTGGCGATTTCAATATTGCTTTTATCTCCGAGCGGAGAAACCAGAATAATAAAATCCACCCGGGTTTTTATTTTTTTTATTGTATCGCTTAAAGCGACATCGTAATCTTTTACGTCAATAGAAGTTTTTTTAAAAATAGATTGGGGAGACAGCCCTATCACCCCTACTTTAAAGCCGGGAAATTCCTTTATGTAATACGGTTGCACTCCTTCAAGGCTTAAATTTGCGCTTATTGCGTTTAGCTTGAATTTTTTGATATTATCTTTCAGAAAGTCCGTGCCGAAATTAAATTCTGCCTCACCAACGCCGATAATTTCATAACCCATTGCCTGCAGTGTTTTGTAATAATAAAGAGTTCGATTTTTATCCGTTTCAGCGTCTATGCTCGCTTCATCCAGGGCGCTTCCTGCGGTAAACTCTCCGGCGTCAATCACGATTACATTTTTCGATTTTGATTTAATATCGTTTATTACGGAGGCTCTTCGCGTAACTCCGCCTCCGACAGATACGGGGCAGTGTCCACAGGGATATAGTGAAGAATAAGAGTTCCCCGTATAAATTACCGTAAGCTTATGAGCATAGCTTGTCAGAGGCAAAATGCATAAGCATGCTAAAAGGACTATTCTTTTCATTCTCTCGATTCCTTTATTACTTTTAGGCGATTATAATTTTACGAATTTAAGCGAAATAATGTTCTGGTTAGAAGAAATCGCTTTCACGACTTCATCGTTTAATGGATTATCTAAATTAAATATCGTAAGGGCCGTATTGTCTTGTGCCCGCCGGCCTAAACTCATGCCGGCAATATTTATTTTATGATTTCCCAAGGTTGTTCCGATAAATCCGATAGTTCCCGGTTTGTCCCAGTTATTTATGACAAGCATATATTGCGAAGGGTAAACTTCTGTGTAAATATCATCCATTTTTACAAATCTTGCCTCTTTATTTGCAAAAAGAGTCCCTTCCAAAACCTGCTCTGACTTATCAGTTATAACTTTTGCCCGTATAGAACTTACATATTCTTCTTCTTCCGCAATCTTTATTTGTTCGATTTTAATTCCCCGGCTCTTTGCGATCTCAAGGGCATTAATATAGTTTACGTCCTGAATGAGCTGTCCCGATAAAAATCCTTTCATAAAAGCCAAGGTGAGCACGTCGACTTTATGCGCAGAAACTGCTCCCAAATAATACAGCTTTATTTCTTTTGTACCGCCTTCAAGAGTTTGAGCTATAAACCTGCCCATTTTTTCAGAAAGCTCAAGATATGGTTGAATTATTTTGTATGTTTCGGGGTCAAGTTGTACATAGTTTGCAGCATTACGTATTGCTTTACCGAGCAAAGCATCTTTAATGCAGTGGGCGATTTCAATGGCAACGTTTAGTTGAGCTTCTTCTGTTGAAGCTCCTAAATGAGGAGTAACTATAACGTTGTCAAGCCCGAGCAATTTGGAATCAAAGGGCGGTTCTTTCGAAAAAACATCGAGCGCCGCTCCTGCAATTTTTTTATCTTTAAGCGCCTCATATAATGCTTCTTCGTCCATAACCTCGCCCCTGGCGCAGTTAACTATGAAAGCTTTTGGTTTCATTAAGGAAAGCTCTTTATGTGAAATCATTTTTTTAGTTTCATTCGTAACGGGCGTATGTATGGTGATAAAATCTGAATTTTTTAAAAGTTCCGTTAAGCTAACTATTTTAATGCTTAAAGTTTTTGCGACTTCTTCTGAAACAAACGGATCCATTGCAATTACTTCCATGCCGAATGCCTGGGCGCGTTTTGCAAATTCCTTTCCGATTCTTCCTAATCCGATTATGCCTATGGTTTTGGAATATAATTCAACGCCTTTAAATTTCGAACGTTCCCATGCCTTGCTTTTAAGGGAAATGTTGGCGAGCGGAATATTTCTTGCGATAGCCAGCATCATCGCAAACGCATGCTCGCAGGTTGATATAGTATTTCCGCCGGGTGAATTCATAACGATTATACCTTTTTTTGTGGCAGCTTCTAAATCTACATTATCAAGCCCCACTCCGGCGCGCCCTATAACTTTAAGATTGTTTCCGTGTTCAATTATGTCTTTGGTAAATTTTGTATCGCTTCGTACAATTGCCGCATTGTAATCCCCGATTATCTTCTTAAGCTCTTCCGGAGGTAATTTGTATTTGCAATCGACGCTAAAGCCCGCATCGTTAAGTATCTTTACGCCTTCCTCTGATAATTTATCGCAGACTATGACTTTAACCATAGATAACCTCCTGAAGCCTTGCAACGGAAGCGCCTACTTTAAAGTTAGTGTAACCGCAGTCATGAAGCACTTTTTCAAGTAAAGAAAAACACATTGTAAGGTCCTGCTCATTTATCCAGCCCATATGCGCGATTCTGATAATTTTCTGCTCAAGTTCACCCTGGCCGGCGGCAATACTTACCCCGTGCTCTTTGCGCAGTTTCTTGACTATATCTTTTGCGTTTATTCCTGCCGGAGCGACTATTGCGGTAAGCGACGATGAAGGGCTTTTCGAAAAAACCTGTAAACCTAGAGCCTCTGCTGCAGCCTGTGTTGCTTTCGACATTTTTTTGAAATTCGCCCACATATTTTCAATGCCATCATTTTTAATAAGATTTATACTCGTCTTCAATCCTACGATTAAAGATACTGCCGGCGTAAATGGCGTATCGTTTTTCTCATATGCCTTTAAGGCTTTGGCTAAGCTGAAATAATATTTAGGAAGAGTTGAATTTTTCATAAAACTCTTTGCCTTTTCACTAACGCTCATAAATGAAAGTCCTGGGGGGAGCATAAAGCCTTTCTGGGAACCGCTTACAACAACGTCAACGCCCCATTCATCTGTTAAGAGGGCATCTTGCCCCAAGCCGCTTATGGCATCCACTATAAGTAAAATATTCTTATCTTTAATTAATGAAGCTATTCCTTTAATATCAAAAACTGTTGCGGTTGATGTTTCGCATAGAGTCGTAAATATCCCTTTGATATCTTTGTTTTCGTCCAGTATTTTCTTGACTTCGGAAGCTTCCGGGCTGTTGCCTAGTTCAACATTCATTTGGATAATATCCAAACCGTAGCTTTTCGCTATCTCAACCCAGCGTTCTCCGAATTTTCCTCCTACAATGACAATGACTTTATCTTTTGCCGAAAAAAGATTGGTTACTGCCGCTTCCATCGCTCCGGTTCCGGAAGAAGCAAAAGTTAAAACAGGATTTTTCGTGCAAAAAACATATTTTAGCCCTTCGTTTGTTTCTTTAAGTATTTCAATAAATTCATCGGTCCTATGATGCATTATCTCATAAGCCAAAGCTTCACGGATTACTGATGGTACAGGAGAAGGGCCCGGAGTCATCAAATATCTACGCTTCATTGTGCCTCCTTTCTGAAAAGCTGTGAATTATTTTAATTGTTACAGTGTTTACTATTTTTGTTTTGTTGAGATAATCACTTCATCGACAATGCCGTATTCCTTTGCTTCCTGCGCGCTCATAAAATAATCTCTATCTGTATCTTCTTTTACTTTTTCGAGGGACTTCCCGGTATGGGTAACAAGAATTTCATTTACCTTTTCTCTGAGGCGAAGAATTTCTTTGGTCTGACGGGAAATATCTTCGGCACTACCCTGAACCCCGCCCCATGGCTGGTGAATCATGATCCGTGAGTTCGGAAGGGTAAATCTTTTTCCTTTTGTGCCCGCACAAAGTAAAATCGCGCCCATCGAAGAAGCCTGGCCAATACAATAAGTTGCTACTTCGCATTTTACAAATTGCATTGTGTCGTAGATAGCGAGACCAGAGGTGATAACTCCACCGGGGGTATTTATGTATAAATTTATGTCTTTGCTTACATCTTCCATCTGCAGAAACAGCATCTGCGCTATTATGACATTCGCGATAGCGTCATCAATGGGGGTTCCTACAAAAATTATTCTATCTTTAAGAAGCCGCGAGTAGATATCGTATGCCCTTTCCATTCTGCCTGATTGTTCAATTACCATTGGAACATACATCTGATTTTTCATTTTCTACTCCTTTAATAAGCACATTATTTTTTCAAGCTGCCTGCAGTAGGCGTGTGGAAAAAATAATAGTGCGGTTGTGAATTCAGCTATGTTCCGACGCGACGCCGGAACTGCTTCATTCATAATTTGCTATACTTAGCAAAAATCCAAGCACAACCTCTCCTAAATTATTTTCTATTGTAAGGCCCTCCTTTTTGGCGATTGCCTCGAGGATGTAATACAATTTTATTTCATCTTCCGCAAGAGGTTTTAGTTTTTCTTCAATATCTTTTTTATACTTTTCTATGTCTTCGTTAGGAACATTGCGAAGCCGCAGATTATGTATTTCCCGGTTAACCAGCTCCTTATGATAATGCTCTACTTCGTTCTGCGGCAAGGCAACGTCAATGCTTTTAAGTAAGTGCTGACTTATCTGGCTGTCTATTCGTTTTCTGCGCTCGCGAAGTTTTTCTACTGAAATTTCTATCTTGATTGCATCCTTGAAGCTCGCCATATCTGCGTATCCGGCCCATCTGCACAATTCATCATCTGTCAAATCTTTATTCAAGGTTTTTTTAATTCCTTCTTTAAGATTAATGAGCACCTTTTCTATTTCTTCTTCTTTTACCTCGATTTTCTTTTCTTTTATCTTTATATCCCGGTAATTACTGTCTTTTAACTCTATTTCGGGTTTTGTATCGAATTCTGCCGCGAAGACAAGAGTTGTCTCTGAAAGCTCAACGTCATAAATACGGGGAAGCCCCGCGGGAGACAATTTAACTTCGCCTAAGGCTTTTTCGTAATAAGCCGGGAGCATCTTTCGCAAAAATTCTTCCTTTAATGTTTTTAAATGATGTTTTTCTAAGATCTCCAGAGGGGCGGTACCGGGTCTGAAACCGGACATCTTGATATTCTTTCCTATTTCTTTATAGGCTTCTTTCTTTTCGTTTATAAAATCTTCTCCGCTTAACTCTACGTTAATTACTCTTTTTATCTTATCGATTTTTTTGACTTCAACTTTCATTGCACCTCCGCTCTCACATGCTAAAATTTTTGCCTAAATAAATTTCTCTTGCCTTGGGATCGCTTATCAAATCATTGGATGTGCCGGAAATAAGTATCCTTCCATCGGCTATCAAATAGGCCCTATCGGTTATGGAAAGAGTTTCTCTTACATTGTGATCTGTAAGCAATATCCCTATGCCTTTTCGCCTAAGCTCAACGATTATTTCTTTTGCTTCGCCCACAACTATGGGGTCTATTCCGGAGAAAGGCTCGTCTAAAAGCAGAAATGACGGATTAGTTACCAATGCCCTAGTAATTTCCAGGCGCCGCATTTCGCCGCCGCTTAGAGTATAAGCTTTATTTTTACGCAGATGCGAAATATTTAATTCATGTAAAAGCTCTTCAAGCCGTTTAATGCGTTCTATCTTGTTAAGCGGCAGCATTTCCAGGATTGCCATTATGTTTTCTTCAACCGTCAATTTCCTGAAGATCGAAGGCTCTTGCGATAAATAGCCCATACCATAACGCGCCCGTATGTGTATAGGCAGATTGGTAATATCCTGATTGTCAAAAAGAATATTTCCTTCATCCGGTGCAATTATCCCTACAACCATATAGAAGCTGGTGGTTTTACCTGCTCCGTTTGGCCCTAATAGCCCTACGATTTCGCCTCGTTTTACCGAAAGCGAAACTCCGCGCACAACGGTCTTTGTCCCGTATGACTTAGAAAGGTTATTTACTTCCAGGAGTTTCATCTTTTTTGGAAAAATAAATTAAACGGGGATTACCTTCCAAGACAACATTTTTGCTTTCACCCATATATGTAGCTTTATCCGCGAAAGCGACATTGTTGTCCTTTACTATTTTAACATGCCCCTCGGCGACTATTTTCATTTTTGTTTTGTCTTTTGTATCAAAATAAACCGTGGCTTTATCGGAAATGAGCTTGCCTTGCGGGTTATCCACGGCGACATTATTATTAAAAATAGCTATACCGTCGTTATACCTCATTTCAAGAGGCCCTGTGCAGGTAATTGTGACATAAGTGCCGTCTTTGTTGGGTATTTTAAGTTCCACGTTATCCTGCAAATCGGCATTCATGTTTTCTTTGTTTACTTTTGCCTTCTCGGATTTTACGAAAATTGTATCATTATCCGAGTAATATTTTGCTTCCATGTTGTCTATATCAACGTAATTATTACGTAACACCGCTTCTGTTCCTTTTACTTCCCAATCCTTTGAGCCGTCTTCTTTGACGTTAGAAAGATAGAAATCCTTTATTTTTTGTTCTGAGCCGGCTTCAAGCCCCGCGGGGACGGCAGGCTCCGCAAAAAGAGAAAAAGGCAAACATAAACAAACCAATAATATGTAGATTATTTTCGTCAGCATCGTTTATTTCCTCACAGAAAACATGAAGAGCATTTACTATACCAGATTACGATTCAAAGTCAACTATTAAACCCCTACTTTTCGGGATTTTTTATGAATTTATAGACTTTATCTTCCAATTTTTGGGCCTTAAATATAAGATTCACCACTTCTCTCACTGCTCCTTCTCCGCCGTTTTTACAAGTAACATAAACAGCTTCTTTTTTTACTGAATCTTCTGCGTCACGAACCGCAACGGCAACTCCTACGTGCCTCATTAACCCGATATCAATGAGGTCGTCGCCCATAAAGCAAATATTTTCCGGCTTTACTTTATATTTTGAGGAAACTTTTAAAAGAGCGCTTTCTTTAGGCAAGATTCCTCCTATAACTTCCTCAACCTGCATATCGCGCGCACGCCTATACAGGACTGGAGAATTTTTGGCAGTTAAAAAAATAGTTTTAATTCCTGCTTTTCGTAAAAGAAAAATTCCAAGCCCGTCTTTAACGTTAAAAATTTTTAGTTCCCTTCCCCTGTCATCGTAAATGATTTCTCCCTTAGTCAGCACTCCGTCAACATCCAGTATAAGTAATTTAACCGTTTTAAACAGCTTTAATGTTTTGTCGCTAATGTTTTTGCTCATCTTGTGTTTTTAGTATTTAGGTTTTAGCCGGTTATAATATTCCAGCAGCAATTAAATCCTGGACATCCAGCATGCCCACCGGGTGATAATTTTTATCTACGACCGGCACTTCATCAATTTTTTTGACTTCAAGGACCTTTAATGCCTGGGAAGCTAAATCAGCGTCTTTAACGACTATGGGGTTTTTTGTCATAACATCTTTCACTTTTTTTCGCAAAAGATTTGAATAGCGCTCTAAGTTTCTCCGAAGGTCACCATCGGTAAATATGCCGATAAGCCTGTTGGACGAATCAACAACAGAAGCCGCTCCGGCGTGGGCGGAAGTGATTTTAACGAGTACGTCTTTAACCAGCGTACCCTCATTTACAATAGGGTTAAATCGTTTTTTGCGCATAATGTCTTTTACTGTAAGGAGAAGTTTTCTTCCTAAAGAACCTCTGGGATGGAAAAAAGCGAAATCCTTTTCTTTGAAGCCTTTTATTTTTTGAAGCACAACGGATATGGCATCGCACGCAGCAAGCATCGCAGTAGTTGACGTTGTGGGCGCGAGTCCAAGCGGACAGGCTTCCTTGTTTATTCTTACATTTATAGACCCGTCAACGTAACGGTTCAGGCTCGAACGTAGGTTCCCTGTGATTGCGATTATCTTTGCTCCAATCTGGCGGATAAAAGGAATAAGATTTTTGATTTCTTCAGTTTCGCCGCTGTAAGACAGAACGACAACTACATCTTTTTCTTCAATTCTTCCTAAGTCTCCATGAACCGCTTCCGCAGCATGCAGCCAGAAACTCGATGTTCCGGTTGATGAAAGTGTAGCCGAAAACTTTTGCCCGATTATTCCGGCCTTGCCCATGCCCGTTACAACTATTTTACCGCGGCATGCAGAAAGTATTCGTACGGCACTTAGAAAATTATCATCTAAACTGTCCTCAAGGCTGGCAATGCCTTCCGCTTCTATGGAAAGTACTTCTTTGGCCCAATTGATTATTTCCTTGGATTTAAATTTATCCATTGATTACTCTCCTTATCTTAACTAGTTTGGAAATAAGGTTATCCAATTTGTACATATCATATGAAGTATTTTTGTCAGATAATGCTTTTTTCGGGTCAGGATGGACCTCCATAAACAGCCCATCTATACCGGAAGCTGCCGCTGCCAGGCTAAGCGGTGACACAAATTCGCTGTCGCCGCCGGAGATTCCTCCTGCCGCAGAAGGCCTTTGTAAAGAATGGGTTACATCAAAGATTACCGGATAGCCTAATTTTTTCATTATCGGGAAAGAACGGAAATCGACTACGAGATTATTGTAGCCAAAACAAGCCCCTCTTTCCGTAATAAATATATTTTTATTTTTGCATGATTCTACTTTTTCAACTATGTACTTAACATCATATGGTGAAAGGAATTGGCCTTTTTTTATGTTTATTATTTTTTTAGTTTTCGCAGCCTCAACTATTAAATCGGTCTGCCGGCACAAAAAAGCAGGTATTTGTATTACGTCCAAAATGTCTTTCACATATT
>JALOBR010000144.1 GCA_023228195.1 Candidatus Omnitrophota bacterium | reverse complement strand
GTTATTGATCATTATTTGATTATTGGAAATTGGAATTTGGTTATTTTAAAATAAATAAACTATTATTTTGCCTCTTTACCTTTTTTTTCTAAAGGTAAAAATCCCGCCATTTCTCCAATCACATTAACCAATTCCGTATTTGCCGGAACTACGATTTTAGCGTTATTCTGCAATGATTTTTCAACTGCCTCAAGTTTTCTTAGCACCTGGGCATTACCCACAAAATAATGCTCCGCTGCTTCATTCACCAGCTTAATCGCTTCTGCCTCGCCTTGCGCCTCTAATATCCTTGCCTGCTTGATACCTTCAGCTTTTTTAATCTCAGCTCTCTTTTGTCCGTCAGCAGCCGTTTCTGTAGCGGTAGCATAATCAACGGCCGCGATCTTTTCGTTTTCCGCCTTAACAACTTTATTCATAGTTTCTTGAACGTCTTTAGGTGGATCGATTTCTTTTAATTCTGTTCTTACAATTTCCAATCCCCAGCTTTTTGTTTCTTCGCAAAGTGTTTTATGCAATTCAGCGTTGATTTTTCCTCTTTCGCTGTTAGCGGATTTCAAAGTTAATGTCCCTATTATGTTTCTTAAAGTGGTGCGGGCCAAATTAACTATCTGCCATTGATAATTATTAACATTATACTGGCAACTTTTAACGCTTTCCTCATCAGCTTTAACTTTAAAATAAACCTGAGCATCAACCCTTGCGTTTAAATTATCGTTTGTGATAATTTCCTGGGGTTCAGCATCAACCATCTGTTCGGTTGTATTGATTAAATATATATGTTCAATTACAGGAATAATCCAATTGAATCCCGGCATAGCAAAACGATTGTATTTGCCTAAACGTTCAATCAGCGCCCTGTGCGTAGGCCTGACAATTCTAATACCTAAGAAGAATATAACTACGCAAACTATGGCAATCAATTTTAAAAGCGCCATTTTGTACCTCCTTAAATTTTACGATGCAGTCGGAAAATTTAACCCCGAAACGCTTCCATTAAGTTTCCTGGCCGTAGGCCGTGAAATTTAACAGATACATAGCCCAACAGGACAGCCCGTTGGCTAGGCGCAAGGGGTAGCTACACAAACGAATTCCCCACGAATACAGTTTCTACGTCAGATATTTAAACAATTTCAATCTTAATATGGCTTTTTACAATTTCGCCGAGCAGAAATGATTTAACTTTAGATTTGGCAAGTTGCTTAGAAATGACGTTGAAATATTTTCTGCCTATTATAAATACCATGCCGATACCCATATTAAAAACAGTATACATCTCGCTTTCAGCAATATTACCTTCATCCTGAATTATTCTAAATATTTCAGGCACCTTCCAGCTTTCCTTTTGGATAACCATTCCAATGCCTTGCGGCAGGACTTTGGAAGCTTTTCTATAAAATGCCCCGCCAGTTACATGGGCAATTGCTTTCACCACTTTCTTAGAGTAACTTACAGCATTTAATGCATCTAAAACAGGCTTAACATATATACGTGTAGGTTCTAATAATTTTTTTGCGTAGCGCCGCACAAGTTTATCTCCCAAGGCTTTTCTTGCGAGAGAAAAACCATTGGAATGCAGGCCGGACGATTCAAGTCCTATTATCAAATCTCCTTCTTTTATGCCGCTTGCATCAAGCATTTTATATTTATCAACTATGCCTACACAAAATCCGGCCAAGTCATACTCGTCTTCATCATACATACCAGGCATCTCCGCGGTTTCTCCGCCGATAAGCTGGCAATTTGAAGCGCTAAGCCCTTTGTATATCCCCTTAACTACATCTTTTAAAATGGCCGGCTTAAGCTTGCCGCAGGCGACATAATCCAAAAAGAATAAAGGTTGGGCCCCCAAACAAATAACATCATTTACATTCATTCCTACAAGATCTATGCCTACGCCGTTATGTATTCCCATCGTTTGAGCTATCTTCAACTTTGTCCCCACTCCATCAGTTGAAGATATAAGTACAGGATTTTTATATTTTTTAAGATATGGCGATAAATCAAAAGGGCATCCGAAAGCGGCTATTTTGCTAAGCGGGCTGGAAGATAAAAAATTCTTTATACCATCAACAAACTCATCAGCCTTGGAGATATCTACTCCGGCGGTTTTATATGTATTTTGCTTCATAGAATTTCACCTATTGATAAATATAACCTAAATCTTTCCTGTCCAACAATAAAGGCAAAGTTTATCCTGTGGCAGACCTACAGCCTCTACCATATCTTTAATGGTTTGAAATCTTAAAGTTGTAACCTCAAGATCTCTTGCTATCCATTCAACCATTTTCCGGTATTTTTCCGAACTTTCATCTCTATATTCGGAAATATCTTCCAAATCGTGGCCTTCTAATGCCTTAATTGCTTTTCGCGCGGCCAGTTCATGGATACTTCTTGTAGAAAGACAGAACTTGCACGGAAACATCAAGGGCGGGCAAGCAGGCCGGACATGGACTTCTTTTGCTCCGGCATCCCAGAGTTTATTTATGGTAAAATTCTTAAGCTGGGTGCCGCGAACAATTGAATCTTCGCAAACAACAATACGGTTATCCCTGATTATCTCCTCAATCGGAATAAGTTTCATCTTGGCAATTAAATCCCGCGTTTCCTGGGAGGGCGGAGTATAACTTCTCCCGTAACCTGGTGTATATTTAACAAGTGGCCTTTTATAAGGAATTTTCGATTCAATGGCATAACCTAAAGCATGCGCAACTCCGGAGTCAGGAACACCGGAAACTATATCCGCTTTAATATCTTTATCGTGTTTTGCCAAGGCCCTGCCGCAACGCTCACGAACCACTTCTGTATTAATTCCTTCATAGCATGAAGCAGGGAATCCTGTATATATCCATAAAAATGTGCAAATCTTACTGTTCTTTGTCCCGGGTTTTTTCTCAACTAAACCGTCTTTAGTCATAAGAACAATTTCTCCGGGTGCTAAGTATTTCTCTACGTCAAAATCTAAATTTGAAAAAGCGGTAGTTTCCGAAGTGACGGCAAAAGCGCCCGGTTTTTTACCAATTACAAGAGGCGTATAGCCAAACCGGTCACGCGCGGCATAAATACCTTCTTCAGTTAACAATAAAAGCGAACAAGAACCATCTATAACAGAAAACATTTTTTCTATACCATCAACCAAATTTTTACCCTGGGTAATAATTTTTGCCATAAGTTCCGTTACGTTCACTCCGCCGTTTTTTATCTCGCTGAAAGACACCCCCTTATCAAGCAAAGATGAC
>JALOBR010000143.1 GCA_023228195.1 Candidatus Omnitrophota bacterium | reverse complement strand
GTTGATATACAAATGTATGTTTTAAAAGAAAGGTTGAAAGATAAAAAAATAGAGATAGAATTAACCCAACCAGCCCGTGAATTTTTGGCGGATAAGGGTTATAGTCCTGAATACGGGGCTCGCCCGTTAAAAAGGGTTATACAAAAGCTTATAGTCGACCCCTTGAGTTCAAAAGTCATACAGGGCGATTTTAAGGAGAACGACAAAATTACAATAGACGTAAAGGGTAGAGAGATTGTCTTTAAAAAGGATTAAGGTTACGAATGTTACGAGGGTTACGCTAAACCACGAAGTTTTTAATGTAACATTCGTAACTTCCCGTAACATCCGTAACCTTCGTAACGTATAACAAAAGGAGTGATTATGCGCGTTGACGTTTCTTTCAAGAATTTAGAAAAGAGTAAGTTTCTTGATAATGTCTTGGATAAAGATCTTGAGAAAATAGAAAGAAGAGTGCAAATGTTTCGCAAGGATGACCCAATCCATGTGGCGGTGCATATCGAAAAAAGCCAGCACAGAGAAGAATATACCTGCAGCGCCCATATATATTTACCCCAGCATGTTATCCGCGCCGACGAAAAGGATAAAAGAGCTTCCAGCGCGATAAATAGCACCTTTTCGGCATTAAGGAAACAGCTGGATAAGTTAAAATATAAGGTAGAAAAGCATTTACGGAAAAGGAATCCGCCAGAATTATAATTTATCCATCCCGCTGCCAGAGGATTACGTGCGTGCGCATTAGGCTCCAGTTGTTCTTGACGCTGATATGTTTGTATGCTAATATCTTTAGCACTCTTAACTCAAGAGTGCTAAGGTTGAAGCCGTCCGATAATTTAACATAAACAGTATAGAAAAGAAAGATTATGTCTAAAGTTGTTGATGTCCGGGGAAGAGAATCCGAAATTCTGAATTTAGTGATTGAGACCTATATAAAGGAATCTAAGCCGATAAGCTCTATCCATCTTTGCGAAAAATATAATCTTCCTTATTCTTCCGCCACAATCAGAAACGTTATGGAAACTCTGGAAAAAAAAGGGTTTCTTTCTCATATTCATACATCGTCCGGCAGGGTTCCAACGACAAAAGGCTTTAAGCAGTATGTAGAGTGCCTTAAGAAAGAAGAAATGGTAAAAAATTACCCGATAGAGCTGGGATTTTATAGCACGCTTTCCGATAGCAGCCAAATTATCAATAAGGCGCTGGACACTTTGGCGCTAAAAAGCGGTTATGCCTCATTTTTAGCGGTGTCAGGAGAAGGGCATAAGTTATTTTTTAGAGGCGCGCGCTTTATCCTTGAGCAGCCGGAATTTGAGAACATAGAACGGCTTAAAAATGTTTTTTATGCTCTTGAGGTAAAATTAAACCAGATACAGGAGTTAATGCTTAATTATTTTGATGAACAGGTAAAAATCCTGGTTGGCGATGAAATAGGTTTTGACGAAATATCGGATTGTTCGCTGGTTGTGTCCGGTTCCGGGGAAAAAAAAGTTTCTTATTCACTAGCATTGCTTGGCCCTATGAGAATGGATTATGTAAGAGCTGTTTCCTGCCTGCAGTCAATTAAATTTCAGCTTGAAACAATTATCGAGGATACGCTATGAACGACGAAAAAGCAAAGAATAATAAAAACAATAACGAAGAATTAGCCAAGGAAGAAAAGAAAGAAGATCCTTGTTGCCCGGAAGACGCGGTTAAAGAAAAAAAAGATGATTATGATGCTCTTTGGGGGAAATATACGCGTGTCTGCGCTGATTTTGCTAATGCCAGAAAACGCTGGGATAGGGAAAAAGAAGACTTAATAAAATTTTCTACCGTCTCATTGATTCGTGATTTGCTTATCGTGCTTGATGAGTCAGAGCAGGCATTGAAGATGGTAAAGGAGCATGGCAATATAGAAGAAATTATAAAAGGCCTTGAGATGGCTCATAATAATTTTTTAAATCTACTCAAAAAAAGAGGCCTTACGCCCATAGAAAGCCTCGGCAGATTTTTTGACCCGCATTTGCATGAGATAGTTGCAACCAAAGAAGTTGATGATTCAACGGATAAACCTCTTGTTTTAGAGGAAATTCAAAAAGGCTATATGCTTGAAGATAAGGTATTGCGTCCATCAGGGGTAATTGTAGGAATCAAGAAACAGGCAGCAGAAGACAAGGAACAGAGAAAACAAGAACAGGAAGAAAAAGTAAAAGATAATAATTCTCAAAAAAAGGATAACGTATAGGAGGTGTATCATGGCGAGAGTAATTGGTATAGATTTAGGAACTTCTAATTCAGCGGCGGCAGTAATGGAAGGAGATCGCCCTGTGATTATCCCGTCAGCGGAAGGAGCGGGGGTTGCAAGCGGAAAAGCTTTTCCTTCTTTCGTAGCTTTTACAAAAGACGGCCAGAAGCTTGTAGGCGAACCTGCAAGGCGCCAGGCTGCCATAAACCCTGAAGGAACTATTTTTGCGGCAAAACGCAAAATGGGAACAGATTATAAATTTAACGCATTCGGTAAAGAATATACGCCTCAACAGATATCCGCTTTTATCTTGCAAAAAATTAAACAGGACGCGGAAAGTTATCTTGGCGATAAGGTTGAAGAAGTAGTAATCACCTGCCCGGCATATTTTGACGATAACCAAAGGACAGCAACCAAAGATGCCGGTGAGATAGCCGGACTTAAAGTGCTTAGAATTATCAATGAGCCAACAGCCGCCTGCCTTGCTTACGGACTTGAAAAGGCAGGGAAAGAATTAAAAATTATGGTTTTTGACTTCGGCGGCGGAACGCTTGATGTTACCGTTATGGAGATGTGGAAAGAGGGTGGATTTAAAGTAATGGCAACAAGCGGAGACACCCAGCTTGGTGGAACAGATATGGATAATGCTATAATCGATTATATTGTTAATCAATTTAAGCGCGAGACGGGCATTGACCTGCGTAATGACAAAATGGCAATGCAAAGAGTAAGGGAAGCTGCCGAAAAAGCAAAGGTAGAGCTTTCAAGTACGCTTACAACGGACATAAATCTCCCTTTTATAACCGCAGACAGCAGCGGGCCCAAGCATATGACAATGTCAATTAACCGCGCGAAAATTGAGGAATTAGTCGGCGCTATCGTAGATCGTTGTCGTGGGCCATTAGAGCAGGCTCTTCGCGACGCAAAATCTGCTTTTGAAAAGGAAGGGGTAACTTTTGCCGATAAGACTGCTATAGATAAGATTATTATGGTAGGCGGCCCTACAAGAATGCCTATAGTTCAGAAGTTCGTAG
>JALOBR010000142.1 GCA_023228195.1 Candidatus Omnitrophota bacterium | reverse complement strand
CGTAATTTTCCATAATTTATGGGTTGCTGATTGGAGCTTGATAATTACGGTGTTCGGTTGGATCACGCTTGTTAAAGGCGTGTGGCTTACAGTCTTTCCGGCTGGCGCCATTAAGATAAGTAAGGTATTTGTAAAGAATATTAAATTTGTGGTAATTCCCTGGATTGTGATGTTTGCACTGGGGCTTTTTTTGGTTATGCAAGGCTATTTTCCAACACAAAGAATACACGATGCCGCCATGCAAATGTAGAAACCTAAATTCCATCCCACTCATTTCGTTCGGGGATAATTCGGCTACCTAGCAGGGTGTCTTGTTGGGTTGTACAACTTTTCGGCACTCCCTTCGGTCACTTGAAAAGTTGCTGCCTCATTATCGCGAAGGCGGGTTTGAAAATATACTTTGAAGTCAGGGCGATATCAAAAGGAGGTAAAGAAATGAAGAGAATAGTAACATTAGTTTTTGTATTAGTTTTTGTAATTTCAGGTATCTGTCTGGCAGATGAAATTAAAGGTAAAGTCAGCGCTGTAGATAAAACAAAAAAAATGTTTCAAATTTCCGGCGTAACAATACAGGCAGCTGATGCATGGGCGGAGAATGAACAGGATTACCCCCTTGCTGTTACTAATATTTCCCTGGGGGATTATCTCGAGGTAAAAGGTAAATTTACAGGTTCATCCGAAATAAAAGCGGTAAAAATAGACCGTAAGAAACCCGAATGCGGGGTTGTGAAAGGTAAGATAACATCAATAGGCGCCAAGAAAAGTGAAATTATTATCAGCGGAATTAAGATAAAAGTTTTGGCAGATGCCTGGCTGGAAGGCCCTAATCATGTTAAAATACCGCTTGAATTATTCGCGGTTGGTTACTCTGTTGAATGTAGAGGCGACTGGACAGGCATTTCTGAATTAACCGCTTTCAAGGTAACTGTTGATTAGATAAGATTATTCCGGTTGGAATGTTACGATAGGCCTAACTTCCTGTTGATAGGCAGGTTGTAAATTCCTTGAGTAACATTCATAACCTTCGTAACCGCAACAATATACATTCTTATTACTCCCTTGACACCCCAAAAAACGATGATACACTAAATCTATGCGTAAACGGGATATTGTCCTAAAAATAAGCCAAAATACAGGCGTTAAACAGGTTGTGGTCAGGGATATCGTCCAGCACACCTTTGACACTATTTTTGAGGCGCTTAAGAACGGGGAACGTATAGAATTAAGGAATTTTGGGGTTTTTCAGGTAAAAAAGAGGAAGAAAAGAATCGGCAGAAACCCTAAAACAGGGGAAGTCGTTCCTGTTCCGGAAAGGCATACCGTAGTGTTTAAGCCTGGCCTTGAAATGAAGCAACTCATTAAATAATCCCGCACCTCCAATGATAAAAACCTATAAAAGTATAAGGGGAACTTATGATTTCAGCCCCGAAGAAGCCTGCCAGTTTAATAAAATAGCCGAAAAGGCAAGACATATTTTTGCTTTGTATGGTTATAATGAAATTATTCTTCCGTTTCTTGAAGAGGAAGGTGTTTTCGTAAGAAGTGTGGGCGAAACCACGGATATAGTAGAAAAACAGATTTTTAGAATAGCTAAACGCAATGATAGCGATTCCGACATAGTATTAAGGCCGGAAGGAACTGCTCAGGTTGTAAGGTATTATCTGGAGCACGCTCTTTATAAACAAAGCGACTTTAATAAATTTTCCTACATCGGAGCAATGTTTAGAGGGGAGCGTCCGCAAAAGGGAAGGCTTCGCCAGTTCCATCATATCGGCGCGGAAGCAATGGGTTCAGACAGTATTTTTCTTGATGCCGAAATGATTTCATTGGCTCTCCGGCTTTTAGATGAAATAGGAATTACCGAAAGAAAGCTTAATGTAAATACTTTAGGCTGCCAGGTGGATAAAGAGAAATTTATGAGCCTGCTTAAGAAAGATTTATCAGCCAGGCGCAATGAGCTTTGCCCGGATTGCCAAAGAAGGCTTCTTAAAAATCCTTTAAGGATACTTGATTGCAAGCAGGAAAACTGCAAAAAGATAGCAATTTCTTTTTGTCTTTCTGAAACGACAGGCAAGACTTATCTTTGCGATGATTGCAATAATAAATTTCAAGAATTGCTGAAACTGCTTAAAAGTTCAAATATAGATTATGTTTATAATCCGTGCCTTGTAAGAGGCCTTGATTATTATACAAATACGGTTTTTGAAATTACGTCTACTGCCTTAGGTTCCCAGGATGCAATCGGCGCAGGCGGCAGATACAATAATTTAATAAAAAATCTGGGCGGGCCGGACATTCCGGCAAGTGGCTTCGCTCTTGGCGTTGAAAGGGTTATGCTCGCGCTAAATAAAAGCCAAGCGCAAATTTCGCCTGATGTTTTTATCGCGGTAATAGGAGAGAATTTACGTGATGAAGGCTTCAAAATGCTGCGGGATTTACGCTCTGCCGGCGTGCACTGCGATATGGATTATTGCGCGAAATCCCTTAGAGGGCAGCTGCGTTATGCCGAGAAGAAAGATATCAATTTTGTCGTAATTGTTGCTGATGAAGAATATAAACAAGGATTAGTTATTTTAAAAGACATGAAAGCGTCTACCCAGGATAAAGTAAAAAAAGAAGACCTTATTGAAGTGGTGCGCGGAGCAATAGCAGACGGTGAAGGAGCAGCTTAAGACACAGATAATCGCAGATTAAAATACCTTGATAACATAATTAAGGTATCAACGCAGATGATCGCGGATAAAAAATATTTTTCAACCATTACAAAACAAGGATAACGACTATGTTAAGAACACATACGTGCGGACAGCTTAGTCAGGATGATTTAAACAAAGAAGTAGTTTTGTGCGGTTGGGTGCACTCGCGCCGTGACCACGGTAAACTGATTTTTATCGACATAAGAGACAGATATGGCATTACTCAGGTTGTATTTTTCCCAAAGCCGAATAAAGAGACTTACGAAAAAGCAAAGAGCCTGCGAAGCGAAGACGTAATTAAGGTTAAAGGAGCAGTTAACCTGCGGCCCAAGGGAACCGAGAACCCTAAGCTTAAAACCGGTTTCGTAGAAATAGGGGGCCTCGAGCTTGAAATTATAAACGCATCTCTGGATTTGCCTTTCCCCGTCGATGATAATGTAGAGCCCGGCGAAGAAGTGAAGCTTACTTACCGTTATCTTGATTTACGCAGGCCAAAAACGCTTGGTAAAATGGTTTTACGGCATAATTTTAATCAGGCGATAAGAGAATTTCTAAATGAAAAAGAGTTTATTGAAGTGGAGACG
>JALOBR010000025.1 GCA_023228195.1 Candidatus Omnitrophota bacterium | reverse complement strand
GACAAGAGGTTTAATCTTTGGCTTGATAAAAAAGACAGGATTCCCGTTAAGATGGAATTTATTGTTCCCTTAGGTAAGATTACAATCCTTAGAAAAAGCTGATAACTTTGACCCGCGTTTATCTATTCAACAATAATGAGTGAGTTTTTCCCGCCGAACGAATCATCTTCGCTTAACTTATTGTGGGGGTCGGTAAGCCAGGCATCTCCCGCCAGGAATTTATAACGATATTTGCCTTTTTCCAGCGGTATATTTAAGGTCCAGATATCTTCACCGACTTTTCTTAATTTATAATTTTCCTGTTTTTGCCAGTTGTTAAAATCCCCTATAACATACACGTTATCTACTTTTTCTCCTTTCAGGAAAAGTTGAGTCCATGCTTTGCCGGAAGTTATGTTTAGTATCTCTTTCGCCAGCGCAGCAAAGTCTTCGGCGCCTCTTGATTCAGGCATGTAGTCAAATATATTTTTACCGTAAGCAGCGGCCTCTTTTAGATGGACATTTGAACGTATGACAGTGCTAAGCAGTAAACTCCCGAGTTGTTCTTTGACTCTTTGGATAAAGGTCAACGCGAACCGTGAACGTTTGTCCATTTGGTTTAAAAGGTAAAAACATATGGGAGTTTTACCTTTGAATTCTTTAAGCATGATAATTATATCTTTTAGTATCTCTACGCCGCGAAGTGAAAAATCGCAGATATTAAGAGGAATAAGTGAATATTCGCTTGCTTGCAGGGCATTTAGTGTAATTAGCCCAAGGTTAGGAGGGCAATCTAAAACACAATAGTCGAAATCCGCGGATACGGCTTTTAAAAACAAAGAAAGAATATCCAACCTGTCATCCCTTTGGGAAAATTTATGTTCAAGCGAAGCGAGGCCTATGCGCGAGCCTATGAAGTAAAAATTTTCAGAAACTGATTGATATAGTGCGGTTTCCGGTAAACTTTCATTTTGCGCTATTCTTTCCAGAATGTCGGTTATGTTAAAAATACTTTCTTTCCGAAGAGCGAACGTTGCATGCGCCTGAGGGTCTAAGTCTATAAGCAAAGTTTTAAATCCTTTTTTGCTTAAAGCCGCCGATAAGTTGACCGCACTGATTGTTTTTCCGCAGCCGCCTTTTTGATTGACTACAGAAATTATTTTCATTTTAACCTCCTTAATTTAGCTACGCAGCCTTCGGCGTTTCCAGCTTGAAAAGCTACTGCTTCATTAAATCAAAACAAGGTCTTTAATTAACGTCCAATTTATCTTCTCTTTATCCTGAGGGTAAAAATAGAGGATAACCTGTTTTATCTGGTATAAGTTCGTATTCTGTAAATTTGAGCCGGTAAAATTTATAGGCACCTTTATGAAAGAAGATTCATTCTGGGTTACTTCAATCACAACCGGGTTTAAAGAATTTGAAAAAAACCTGGTATCTTTTACGACAACCGCTATGTTTAATGGCGCGTCAGACTTTTTTAAATATAGAAAAAGAGAGTTTGACCGTAAATCTATCGGTTTTTTCAGGTTAAAGCTTATCGCAATGCGTTCCTTGGGAATCGTCAAATAGATAAAAGCATTTTCTTTTTTCATCAGACGTTTGTCCTTGGCGATACATATGGTTGATTCAAGCATGTCTTTTGAAAGAAGAGAAATTCCGTTGCTATATTGATTCGGTATTTGGCGCGCTATGACCATGAAGTCATATCGCATAAAAAAGAATATGGCAGCAGCAAATATCAGGATGGCGCTTGCCCCAAGCAAAATTAACCTTTTTTTGTGGGTTTTCTTTTTCCGTTTCTTTTTGGGAGGAGAAAAAAAGGTGTCCTTTAGCCTCTGAGAGTCTAAATAAGCGTAAGAAAAAAAAGGATTATCTCGCTTATCCACAAAAGTATATTAACATTGAATTTTGGAAAATCAACTATATAATTTAATGAGCACATCATTTCTCCAAGTGCCGAAGGCACGCAGAGAAAATGATAGCACGAATTAATCCTGAGGCTGCAAAGCAGCCGAAGGGTCTATATAAATATCAAAGGTCTATAACCGATTTATATGCACGAAGCCTTATTTTATAGGAAAAATAATGACAATACCGTAGATTGTTTCTTGTGCAATCACCATTGCCGCATTAAGGATGAAAATTATGGCATATGCAGCGTAAGATTAAACAGGAAAGGCACGCTTTATTCATTAAGCTACGGCAAAGTTGTAGCGGCCAATATTGATCCGATTGAGAAAAAACCTTTGTATCATTTCCTGCCCGGTTCAAAATCCTATTCAATAGCCTGCGCAGGCTGCAATTTTAAGTGCGGATTTTGCCAGAATTGGCAGATTTCCCAGGCAAGTATCGCCAAGGATTTAAGTCTGTTAGAATATCGATTGAGCTCTAAAGGAATTGTCGAGCAAGCCCTATCTAGTAATTGCCCCAGTATCTCTTATACTTACACGGAACCTACTATTTATTTTGAGTTCGCGTATGAGGTGGCGAAGCTGGCAAAAGAAAAAGGCCTGCTAAATGTATTTGTAACTAATGGTTATATGGACAAGCAGCCCCTTCAAGATATAAAGCCGTATCTTGACGCGGCTAATGTGGATTTGAAATCTTTTAGCGAAGATTTTTACCGCAAAATATGCAAGGCCTCTTTAAAGCCGGTTCTGGAAAATATAATCTTGCTGAAAAAGCTGGGTATTTGGATAGAGGTAACAACTTTAGTTATTCCCGGTAAAAATGACGATAAAAAAGAACTTAAACAAATAGCTGAATTTATTGTTTCGGTGGATAAAAACATACCGTGGCACATATCGCGCTTCCATCCGGATTTTGAATTTACTGAAATTGGGGCAACTTCTCCTGAAAGCCTTTCTCTCGCTTATGATATCGCCAAAGAGGCAGGGCTTAAGTATGTTTATGTCGGCAATATGGATACGGATTACGAAAACACGATTTGTCCGGCCTGTAACAAGGTTATAATTGAAAGAAAAGGTTTTTTTGTCGAAAGTAAAAACATAGAACAGGGCCGATGCGGGTATTGCAAAGAACAGATAAAAGGCATTTGGTAGATATATGCTAAATATAAGATTTAAGCTTTTAATTATTTTTTCTATTTTGGTAATAGGCGGAATCATATTTTGGTTTACGGCAATATTCAGGTTTCCGCTTGAAGAAAGAAAAATAAAAGTTTCCGATAAAAAACTAATCGTTTGGGTAGCTGATACTTACGATAAACGTTTACAGGGCCTGCAAAATATTATCTGGATGCCTAAAGACAGGGGCATGCTTTTTGTTTTTGACGCGGCCGATAGGTATTGTTTTTGGAATAAAAATACTCTAATCCCTCTTAAGCTTATTTTTATGCGGCAGGGAATAGTAACAGAAGAAATGGAGCTTGCGCCGATATGGAAAGGCAAGCAGACAATTTGTCCAAGATATGAGGCAGACAGCGTGGTTGAGGTGATTGATAAATGAATTTCCACGAGCTTTAAGCCCGTGGGTTTCTGCGCGTCGATTAAAAATTATGCAGAAAACAAAAAGTTTTAAAGGCAAGATGCTTGATGTTTCGGTTAAACAGGTGCGTCTTCCTAACGGGTATTTGGCTAACCTGGAAATTGTAAAACATCCGGGAGCGGTGTTGATTGTGCCTTTTCTGGGTAAAAATAAAATAATAATGCTTAGGCAGTTTCGGCCCGTGATTAACGCTTATATTTACGAACTTCCCGCAGGAACCCTTGAGAAAAGAGAGAGCCCGGCTGCTTGCGCGCGCAGGGAAATAATTGAAGAAACAGGCTATAGGAGCGATAAGTTTGCTAGCTTAGGTTTCGTTTTTCCCGTTCCGGGTTATTCCACGGAAAAAATTTTTATTTATAAAGCGCAAAATCTAGTTAAAACAAAACAGCTTCATCAAAAAGATGAGGTTATAGAGATATTTGTATTTACTAAAAGGCAAATTCAAAAAATGCTCAAGGAAGGCAAAATAATAGACGCAAAAACAATTTGTGGTTTTGCTTTATGCGGGTGGTTTAAGGAGGAAATTTAAGAATGAGTAAGAATAAAAGCGTAAAAGATATCTTGGTTTTAATTGTTGTTTCAAGTTTGCTGTTTTTATTAGGAAATAACATAATAAGCCTGACTAATGATAACGAAGTTTTTTATGCCCAGACTGCCAAGGAAATGATTCAGCAAAATACATGGTCAACCCCTTATTTATTCGGCCAGCCGCAGTTTGAAAAACCGATTTTTACATATTGGCTTCTTAAGCTTAGCTTTGTGATTTTTGGGGTCAATGCTTTTGCCGCGCGTTTTTTCCCCGCAATTTTTGGAATATTAGGCGTGGTTGCGCTTTATTTCCTCGGTTTGTTGGGATTTAAAGACCGCTTAAAAGCATTTCTATCAAGTATTATCTTGATGTCCTGCGGGATGTATATAGGGCTGGCCAAGTCAGTATTCACGGATATGTTTTTTTCGGTGCTTATTATGATGTCGTTTCTATTTTTCTTTTACGCTTATGTAAATCAAAAGAAAAAGTTATTCGGGTTATTATCGTCGGCGATATGTATGGGGTTTGCGGTTTTAACTAAGGGCCCGCTGGGTGTATTAATACCGTTTTTAGCCGTTGTTGCCTTCTTGTTGATTAAGAAAGACATAAGATTTCTATTTTGCAAAGAGACAATATGGTCCCTACTCGTTTTACTTTTAACAATCGCCCCCTGGTATATACTTATGATTCAAAAGTACGGAAATACTTTTATAAATGAATTTATTCTAAATGATAATTTAAGAAGAGTAACGGAGGCCCAACACGGCGAGCACGACACTTGGTATTATTACCCTTCTTTAATTGTCTCAGGCATGCTCCCCTGGAGTTTATTCGCTTTGGGAGCCCTGATCTTTTTATGTAAGGGGTTAATGCGGAAAGAGAATTCATTCTATGTCTTTCTTGTTTGCTGGATAGGCTCGGTGTTTTTAATATTCCAGGCTGCGCATTCTAAGGTGGCAAATTATATTTTTCCTATTTTCCCTCCGATAGCGTTACTTACGGGAGGATTTATACGTGATATCTTAAGCAATAACAGGTACAAAATTATTTTATATGTAGTTTTGTCAGTAATCTCATTTTTTGTTTTGGCTGTTCCAATCGCCTTGTTTTTTAGCTCCCAGAAATATGCAAGTTACATAGAAAATAGAGCGGGAGTGTATTTTTTAGTCGCTGCTTTTTTATTGCTGGCCGGCGCGATCTTGTTTTGTATATACAGAAAAAAACTATTTCCAGCTATTTACATGGTAGGAGCAATAGTCCCGATATTTTTGTTGAGTTTGCCGCTTATCCATAATAATTTTGAACCCTATATTTCTTCAAAATACGCCTCGGAATATTTATTAAGTAATTCGAACATAAACAACACCATAATTTGCTCAAAAACTTTTGTCCGCGGAGTGAAGTATTACACCGATTGTGATGTTGCAGTATTAGATATGTCGGGTAAGCAGTTTTTTAGCCCCCATCCTTTGACTTTCCTGTCTTCGGATGAAGTATTGAGGGAATTTTTAGCAAAACAGGTAATAACCTATGGTGTAGTTGGTAAGTCTTCTGTGGAAGATATAAAGCGGATAGCCGGTAGCGATTTTAAGGTTACGCTTTTAAAGATAATAGGTAATGAATATATTATAAAGGTTGAACATCTTGAGGCGCAGGCGGATTAGCTGTTACTTCTTTGAATATTTTTGAAGCAAAAACCAGCCAGCCTGTATGTGACGGCATATGTTGTTCGGGCCGGGTTTTGCCGCGGCGAACAAGTATATTTCGAATAAAAACTTCTATACTGTCAATATTGATAAACCCTTTTTCTTCAAGCGCGAATACTGTTTTTGTAAGTTGTTCAAAGGTGGGGCATATAGTTGCGAGGCGCGAGCCGCCTTTTAGCGCTTTGTAGGCAGCGTCAATTAAATCCCACTGGCTTCCGATATCAATCATTACAAAGTCAACTTCTTCTTCATCGTAGCTGTCAGCCACCTCACGATGCTTAAACTCAACATATTCGCTAAGCCCGTATTTTTCAATGTTCTTTTTGGCGTTTTCAAGAAATTCTTCATTCCTGTCGTAGCTATAAACTTTTCCCCCGGGCCTTACGAAATTTGCTAATGCCGTTGTGAGCGCTCCGCTGCCGCCACCCGATTCAATGACTCGTGCCCCGGGAAATATATTCGCTCTTGTGAGTATTATTCCGATATCTTTAGGATAAAGAATCTGGGTTTTCCTTTTTACTTTCATGACCATTTCGTGAAGGTATGGCCTTAAAATGTAAAAAGAATGCTTTAAATTCGTATCTATTTTTTGTCCGAATTCTTTACCAATTATGTCTTTTAATTCAAGAAAGCCTAAGTCAGTATGAAGGCGCCCGCCTTGCATTTTTATAAGGTAATTGCGTTTTTCGTCTTTGTAAAGAAATACTAAATCTCCTTCGTTAATCATAATAGGTATAATAATACAGTTTAGAGGTAATTTTGCAATAGAAATATTCAGTTGTCAGTGTTTTTTTCCGGAAGTTTGGCATAAATTTTTTTCTGACAGCTGAAAGCCACAACTGATAGCCAGCCTAAAAAAGCCTTGCAAAATAAAGGTGATTGTAATAAACTTTTAACACAGATGACCGCAGATTTTTAAGCGAACGATCACAGATGATTTTTTTGTGTTCATCTGTGATTTTTTATCTGTGACTATCTGCGTATGTCGAACGGAGTGAGACAATGAAATACATATTCATAGTTCCTGACGGTGCAGCGGATTATCCTAGTGAAATGCTGGGCGGTAAAACTCCATTGGAGGCCGCGGATAAACCCTTTATGAATTCTTTGGCAAAAGAAGGGGTCTTAGGAAGGGTAAAGACTGTGCCTTCAGGATTTCAACCGGCAAGTGACGTGGCGAACCTTTCTCTTCTTGGGTATGAGCCGCAAAGGTATTACGCAGGCCGCGGGCCGCTGGAAGCTGCCAATTTTGGCGTAGACCTGGGAGAGGATGATTTAGCTTTTCGTTGTAACCTTGTTACCGAGTCGGAAGGAAAACTTCTCGATTATAGCGCAGGGCACATAAGTGACAGGGAAGCTGGCATACTTATAGAATATCTTGAAAAAAATCTTGGAACGGAAGATATAAAATTTTATGCCGGGAAAAGTTACCGTCATCTTATGGTTTATAAAAAAGCATCTAAGCTTTTATTGGATAAGCTTAATTTCTTCGCTCCGCACGATATTATGGGGAGAGGCATTAAGAAGCATTTGCCGTCCGGCCGTGGAAGCGAACATATAATTACGCTTATGAACCGTTCAAGAGAGCTTCTGAAAGACCATGAAATAAATAAAGTACGTATAGATTTGGGAGAAAATCCCGCCAATATGATTTGGCTTTGGGGCGCCGGGCGCAAGATAGCGATCCCGGCATTTAAGGAAAAATTTGGAATTTCCGGTGCAGTGATTTCCGCAGTCGACCTTATAAATGGCATAGGCAAAATTATAGGTTTAAAAATTATAAAGGTAGATGGCGCTAACGCTTATTATGATACAAATTATAAAGGTAAAGCCGAAGCGGCAATAAAGGCCCTGGAAGATTGCGATTTTGTATTTATTCATATAGAAGCAACGGATGAAGCGGGCCATAATAATGATTTAAGAATGAAAATTACCTGCATTGAACGTATCGATAAACTTATTGTAGGAACCATTATGGAGAAGATGAAAGGAAAGGATTACCGGATTATGATTTCTCCTGATCATCCAACTCCGGTTTCAAGGCGTACGCATACGGATGAGCCTGTTCCTTTTGTTTTAGCCGGCACCGGCATAACAGGTCAGAATTTTTCTTCATACTGCGAAGCAGAAGCCGCAAACTCCAGCCATTACTTCGCAAGTGGCCCGGACCTGATGAATTATTTTTTAGGTAAATAATAAAATATGCAGCGAATAAATTTAACGTTTAAAATAAAACATCTACTTGCTCAAGAAAAATTAAAGTTGTAAAATTATATTTATTGAATAGGTTGTTTCTTGTGTATTTGTTTCTTGCGATAGAGAGGTAAAGAATGCAAAATAAATTAATAGTACAAAAATACGGCGGTTCATCGGTTGGCGACGTGGGCAGGATTGAAAGAGTTTGCGAGAAGATAATTTCTTATGCGAAGAAAGGGAATAAGCTTGCGATTGTAGTTTCCGCGATGGGGGATACCACCGATGAGCTTATAATGCTGGCCAGAAAAATAAATCCTGAACCCGAAGAAAGGGAAATGGATATGCTTATATCAACAGGAGAACAAATATCATCCGCGCTTTTGGCCATGGCCTTGCACAGGCAGGGTTACGAAGCAATTTCCTTTACCGGTTCCCAGGTAGGGATAATTACGGATAAGTATCATACAAAAGCAAAGATTTTAAAAATTGAAACAGACAGGATAAAAAAAGAGTTATCCTCTGGTAAAATTGTAATCATCGCAGGTTTCCAGGGCAGAAGCACGAAATCAGAAATTACTACTTTAGGCCGAGGAGGTTCAGATTTAAGCGCTGTGGCTTTGGCGGTTGCGCTTGGCGCGGATATGTGTGAAATTTATACCGATGTAGAAGGTATTTATACCGCAGACCCGCGTATCGTCAAAAATGCAAAAAAACTAAACTATATAACTTTTGATGAGATGCTGGAACTGGCCGCCAGGGGCGCGCAGGTAATGCAGACAAGAGCCGTTGAAGTAGGTAAAAAATTTAATATGCCTATATACGTTAAATCGAGTTTTTCCAAAAAGGAGGGAACCGTAATTATGGATAAGCTTCCGCACATTGAGGAATCTGTTGTAAGGGGGGTGGCCTTGACTGAAAACGAAGCTAAGATTACCGTTTGCGACGTTCCCGATAAGCCTGGTATTGCCGCCAAAATATTCAATGACCTTGCCAGGCAAAATGTTAACATAGATATGATAGTCCAAAATGTAAGCCACAAGAAAATGACGGATATTTCTTTTACTGTTCCTAAAGATAACATTGTAAAAGCGCTCAAGGTATCCAAAAAGATTGCAGATAACATAGGTGCGGGAGGAATTATTTCTGATGAGGCGATTGCCAAGGTTTCAGTGGTCGGGGTAGGCATGAAATCGCAGTCGGGCGTAGCGGCAAGGTGTTTTTCCTGCCTGGCAACGCATAAAATTAATATCGAAATGATTTCTACGTCAGAAATAAGTATTTCCTGTGTAGTTAAAAAAGATTTAGGCAAAGAGGCATTAAAGGTTTTGCATAAAGAGTTCGGGCTTGATAAAATAAAAGCATAAAAGAGCTATCAGGCGTCAGTCTTCAGCTTTCAGCAGCTGAGAACTGATAGCTGACAGCTGAAAGCTGAAAAATGAATAAAATATTTATCTACGATACAACCTTACGCGACGGAGCCCAGACAGAAGGCATTTCTTATTCATTGCACGATAAAATCAATATAACTAAGCGCCTCGATGACTTTGGTATAAGTTTTATTGAGGGCGGCTGGCCTTATTCAAATCCTAAAGATAAGGAACTTTTTGAATATTTCAGAAAACACCCTTTAAAAAACGCTAAAATTGTTCCTTTTGGTTCTACGGCGCATCCATCACACCCCGCGTCAAAAGATAAAAATCTGTTAAGCCTTATAAAAAGCGATACAGAATACATAACAATTTTCGGAAAAACCTGGGATCTACACGTAAGGGATATTCTTAAAATACCGCTTGAAGATAATCTGAAGATAATTTTCGAAAGTGTAAAGTTTATGAAAAAACAAGGTAAGAAAGTTTTTTATGACGCAGAACATTTTTTTGACGGTTTTAAGGCTAACCCCGATTATGCGTTAAAAACCATTCGCGCTGCGCAAGAAGCAGGAGCAGATTTAGTTATTTTTTGCGATACAAACGGAGGAACCCTTACCTGGCAGGCGCTTGATGCAATAAAGCAAGTAAAAGAAAAATTATCCATAAATGACTTTGGAATGCATTGCCACAATGATTTGGATTTGGCAGTAAGTAACTCTATCTCTGCCGTAAAGTATGGCTGCAGCCAGATTCAGGGAACCATCAATGGTTACGGAGAGCGCTGCGGCAACGCTGATTTGATTTCAATTATCGCAATCCTTCAGCTTAAGATGGGATATGATGTTATACCCGCAAAGAAAATACAGGCTCTGGCTCACCTGTCTTATTATGTAAGTGAGGTAAGTAATGTCGCGCACCGCGATAATCATCCTTTTGTGGGAAGAAGCGCGTTCGCGCATAAGGGCGGCATTCATATAGATGCAGTGATTAAAAATCCTCTTGCTTACGAACACATTTTGCCTTCCTCCGTAGGTAATAAAAGCAGATTTATAGTTTCTGAATTGGCCGGAAAATCTACATTGGTAGTAAAAGCAAAAGAGCTGGAATTTGATTTAGATAAAAAATCCCCGCAGGCAATAAGAATACATAAACTTATACAGGAGCTTGAAAAACAAGGCTATCAGTTTGAGGCGGCAGAGGGCTCTTTTAAGCTTCTTTTGCAGAAGGAATTTAAAAAGTATAAAAAGTTTTTTAGTCTTTTGGGTTTTAGAGTCAGCGTTGAAAAGAGAGAAGACGGCCGTCTTATATCGGAAGCCGTAATTAAACTTAGAATAAACGATAAATTAGAACATAGCGCCGCAGAAGGCGATGGCCCGGTTAATGCTCTGGATAATGCTTTAAGAAAGGCGCTTTCTAAATTTTATCCGACTGTTTCTAAAATGCACCTTACCGATTTTAAGGTAAGGGTCTTGGATGAAAAATGCGGCACAGCAGGGAAGGTGCGTGTGCTTATACAATCGCAGGACGAAGAGGAAGACTGGTCAACCATAGGCGTTTCGGAAAATATCATCGAAGCAAGCTGGCAGGCATTGCTTGATTCCGTCGAATATAAACTTCTTAAAGACTCCAGGAATAAATAGTTCTTGAAATCTCAAATTCCAAGCATCAAACAAATTCTAACGGTTCAATGACCAAAATTTCAAACAAAATGAATTTTGAACATTGGAATTTTTGAAATTGGAACTTATTTAAAATTTGGCGCTTGGAGTTTATTAAAATAAGAAATATATGCCCAAAAAACCTATCAAGGTTTATTTTGAAGTAAAAAATAACGGCCTTTTTTATTATCCCCTCCGAGAAACAACAGATAAGCTTCCCCATCGTTTAAAATTAGAAGGTAAATGGCGCCTTTTAAACGGAAATTGCGTATTCGATGTAAATGAATCTTACAGCACTGTTTTCGGGCAAAGCATAAGTTTTTCGGCAAAAATAGAAAAAGCTTCAAAAAACTATATCCGATTTAATATTCTCAAAAGAACCACCCCGAAATTACGTAACCGCACGTCATTGCAATTTAACGGGCGATGGAAAGTGGATGATTGCAATAATCTGGTTTTCGAAGTTCAAAGAACCAATTCATTCGATGAGTTCAATCTTGGGAATAACTGGCAGGTTACAAAAGAAAATAATATTTTGTTGCTCTACAAAAGAAGGTTTCTTAAGAAAGAGATAATAAGTTCGTTTGTATTAGAAGGGAATTGGGAGTTGGGCAATAATGCGCTTAATTTTGTAATAGAAAACTCAAACAATTCCAGGCTTAAATTCGGCCTTGCTTTAACTAGAAATGCAATAATATTTAATAAGGGAAAAATGGACTTAACAATAGGGGCGCGCAAGGATTCGATAAAAACCATTTCTTTGTATGGAAGGTGCAAATATCTTAAGGATAGGATTGAGTTTACGGCAACTTTCGGCAACCAGGCATTGACCTGGATTTTTAAGGTAAATAAACGTTTATCCGCAGATAAAGAGTTAATTTTTGAACTGATAAATGGAAAAAATAAGCCTCTTGGCCTGCAGATTACTTTTTCTAAGAAGATTGCAGCGGCAGGTAACCTATTTATGCGTGCCAAGATCGGAGAAGACAAGCGCATGGAGGCAGGTTTGTATTTACCTTTTTAATCGATACGTAAGTCATTCGCTTAAGGTCTCGGGGTAGTTTTAAGAATTTTATTGTTTTTTTAAGATTAATCATTAAAATAAATCCATATGAGAAAGAAGTTTTTTGTGTCATTGGTGCTTTTAGCTGTTTTTTTGCCTGCCTACGCAGAGATAGTGGTTTTAAAAAGCGGAAAAATAATAGAAGGCGATATTGTTGAGAAAACAGAGAAATATATAAAAGTAGATATGTTTGGCGTACCCGTGACTTACTATCTTGATGATATCGAAAGCATAAACGGAAAAAAAATTACAGCCGCTATAGTAAAGAAAGAGCCGGAAGTAAAAGCAGAAATTAACAATACAAAAGAAAAGATAAATTTAGAGCTGCAGGATAAAAAAAGTCTTTCATTGGGTGAAGTCAAGGAAGCGCAGGAGTGTTTTCAAAAAGGCCTAAACTATTTTAGAGAGAAAAAATACGAAGAATCAATAATTGAATTTGAAAAAGCATTGAAAATTGATCCTAATCTTGCAGAGGGCTATTATGGCTTAGGGTATGCGTATTGTTCTAAAGATCAATGTGAAGCGTCCCTTGAATATTTTAAAAAAGCAATAGAGCTTTCGCCAAACTACGTAGATGCTTACAACGGAATGGCTTATGCCTATAATATTTTAGGCAAATATGAGAATACTATCGAATATTATTTAAAAGTTTTACAGCTAAAAGCAGATAATTTAGATGCTTTAAACGGGCTGGGTTATGCTTACGCTTCGATGGGTAAATACGAAGATGCGGTCAGTTATTTTAAAAAAGCTATAAAAATTAACCCTGAATATGCGCCCTCCTATAGTGGTTTGGGCGTGCTTTATTATTCCCTTGGTCAGTTTCTTGATGCTAAGGAAAATTTTCTTAAAGCAAAAGAGTTATTTAAGAAAAATAATGATGAGCAGGGGGTAAAAGCTATAGAAGAATATCTTGGTAAACTCCCCTAAGTTGACCCGAAACCTTTGTTTTTGCTGAAATTACCCGTAAAAGCAATTATTGTTTTTTAGGGCTTAAGTGATATAATCTATCCCGTTGTCTGAATTCCTGCCCGTCTCTGGCGGCAGGGTGATAGTAGAAAGGGACATCGTCCTTACGGGCTCCGGTAACCAGTATTTCGAAAGTCTGGCTATATCCAAAAATAGTTAAAAATCGTCTAAAAAGTGAAATGACCACATGAAAGGCGCAAATATCTTAATCGAAAGTTTACTGAAGGAAAACGTTGAGGTTGTTTTTGGCTATCCTGGCGGCTCAGTTTTGCCGATTTTTGACTGCCTTTATGATGCTCCTTTAAAATTTATACTTCCCAGGCATGAACAGGCAGCAGCGCATATGGCTGATGGTTATGCCAGGGCAACAGGCAAAGTGGGTGTTTGTCTTGCAACCAGCGGCCCGGGCGCGACAAATCTAACTACCGGCATAGCGACTGCTTATATGGATTCTATACCGATGGTCGCCATAACCGGCCAGGTAAAAACTTCTTTAATAGGAAATGATGCATTCCAGGAAGCTGATGTTACAGGCATAACTAGGTCAATAACCAAACATAATTATCTGGTTAAAGATGTTCGCGATTTAGCGCGTACGATAAAAGAAGCATTTCATATAGCGCGCACCGGACGCCCCGGCCCCGTGTTGATAGATGTACCGGTAGATGTGCAGCAGCAGGATACAGAGTTTGTGTGGCCGGAAGAAGTAATCATCCGCGGATATAAGCCTACTTATTTTGGTCATCCCGGGCAAATTAAAAAATGCGCTAAAGTTATCAGTTCAGCCAGAAAACCGGTTATTTATGCCGGAGGAGGAGTTATTATTTCAGGGGCGCATCGGGAGCTTAAGGAATTGGCGGAAAGAATCCAGGCGCCCGTTACCATGACTTTAATGGGTTTGGGTAGTTTTCCAGCTACACACGAACTTTCTTTAGGTATGCTTGGCATGCACGGTACAGCCTACGCAAATCATTCAATAATGGAAGCGGATTTAATTATAGCCATCGGCGCGCGTTTCGACGATAGGGTAACAGGAAGAATTGATGCGTTTGCGCCAAGTGCAAAAGTTATACATATAGACATTGATCCTTCTTCGATAAGCAAGAATGTAAGAGTGGATATTCCTGTCGTGGGAGACGTCAAACACGTTTTAGGACAGCTTCTTGAGGAAATAAAAGGTTCCTCTGATACGGTTGCCTGGCTTAAAACAGTAGAGGGATGGAAGAAGAAGCATCCTTTAATCTACAAAGATAAAAACAGGATAAGCCCCCAATATATAATGGAAGAGATTTACGAGGTTACAAAAGGAGAAGCTGTTATAACTACAGAAGTAGGCCAGAACCAGATGTGGGCGGCACAGTGGTATAAATATAATCATCCGCGCAGCTTTATCTCATCCGGCGGCTTAGGGACCATGGGTTTCGGTTTCCCTGCGGCGATGGGGGCAAAGCTCGGCTGTCCC
>JALOBR010000024.1 GCA_023228195.1 Candidatus Omnitrophota bacterium | reverse complement strand
GGCGGGAAGCAACTATGCCAAGCACTCCTGAATGCCAATTCTCTCCTGAAACAACTATTGCATAATCGCATGATGCGTCCTGCTCAATTTTTTGCTCAGCTTCTTTTAAAATATTCATTTCAATTGCTTTACGTTTTAAATTATATTCCTGAAGCTTTGAAGCAATATTTAAAACTTCTTCCGGGTCTTTACTTAAAAACATTTCAAGTGAATCGTTCGCCGAGGCAACCCTTCCGGATGCATTAATGCGGGGCCCGAGTATATAACCTATATGGAAAGTATTTATATTTTCCTGTTTTATTTTGGCTACCTTACAAAGCGCAATTATTGCCGGACGGCTGCTTTTGCGAAGTTGCTTGAGTCCCTCCTTAAGCAATATTCTGTTTTCCCCTTTTAAGGGAACCACATCGCACACTAACGACAAAGCCACCAAATCAAGCGCCTCGCTGCAATCTTTGCCGGTAAGCGCCTGCAGGAATTTAAACGAAAGCGCGCCTGCGCTTAAATCTTTAAAGGGGTAATCGGAATCTAAACGCTTGGGGTTTATGAATGCGTATGCTTTATTTAAATCTTTGCTGGGATGATGGTGGTCTATGACTATCGTGTCGATACCGTAAGAGCCTGCCAGTTCTATTTCTTTCAAAGAATTCGTGCCGCAATCAAAAGCAATAATTAAGGTTTGATTTTCCTTTTTTGCCCTCTCTATCACTTCGGTATTTAGGCCGTAACCTTCCTTGACGCGGTGCGGGATATAAAAAGAAAATGACTCCTGGTGATCCTTAACGAATTCATTAAAAATAGCAAGCGAGGTAACTCCGTCAACATCATAATCCCCGACAATAAGAATCTTCTCGTTTTTATCTATTGCTCTTTTTATGCGCTGGATGGCTTTTTTTATATCAGGCAAGAGAGATGATGAGTGCAAAAACTCTATGCTATGGTTTAAAAAGGCATGGAATTGTTTCTCGTCAATATTTCTATTAAGCAGAATCTGGGCAAGGTATACGGATATATTACACTTTTGGCTCAAGTCTTTCGCTTGCGGGGTAAATTCTTTTATTTTCCAGATTTTACGTTTCATTATTTACACAGATTAGCACAGATGGCAAATCACAGATACTCACAGATGATTTTATCATAATCTCTTCCTAAAGAAAATCAATTAGACTGCTCTCTGCGCTCATTTGTGATTTCCTATCTATGATCATCTGCGAATCACATTTTTTTCGCAGGAACTATCCCCAATAAATTCAATCCGCAGTGCAAAACTATCCGTGTCGCATCCAAAAGATTTAACCGGGCGCCTTCTATATTCTCTTCTTCGCCAATCACTCTGTTTGTTTCGTAGAACTTATGGAACAAAGCAGCGATACTTTTTAAATATTCGATTATAAATACCGGTTCAAGGGAATAATAGGCTTTTTCCAGGGTATAGGAAAATTGAAGAAGAGCGCGAAGCAATGATAATTCTTCTTCACTTTTTAGATGCCCGCTGTATTTTACGTTTACTTTTTTACCAACTGCCTTTTCAAAAATCCTCTCAATACGCGCCGAGCTGTATTGGATATAATACAAGGGATTCTCAAAGGAGCAAGCTTTGGCAAGATCAATATCAAAATCCAGCTGTGAAGAATTTTTTCTTGTAAGATAATAAAATCTTGTTGTATCTTTCCCGACTTCCTTTATCAAATCAGAAAGAAGCACTGCCGTGCCTTTTCTTTTTGACATCTTTTCTTTGGTCTTTAGGCTTACAAGCTGGATTATTATAACTTTGAGTATATCTTTATTATAACCCAAAGCGCTGATTGCAGATTTTACCCGTTCAATATAACCATGATGATCCGGACCCCATAGGTTTATAAGTTCTTCGGCGCCGCGGATTATCTTGTCCTCATGGTAAGCGATGTCGGAAGCAAAATATGTAAGTTCCCCGTCATTTTTTTTGATAACCCTGTCTTTATCGTCTCCAAATTTGGTAGAAGAAAACCAGAGCGCGTCTTCTTTATCATAAATTAAATCTTTTTCTTTGAATTCCTCTATTACTTTTTCTATTTTTTTATCATCGATAATTTTTTGCTGACTGGTCCAGTTATCAAAATTTATATCTAAATTTTCTAAATCTTTCCTGATCCAGCCAAGCACATAATCAAGAGCGAATCTTTTTATGTCTTTGGGATTGGCATCGATAACGGCCCTTGCGATATCCTTTACGTATTCACCCTGATAACCGCCTTCGGGTATTTGAAAACTTTGGCCTTTTAGCTCCTTGATACGCTCATCGACTGATTGGATAAAAAGATCAAGTTGTTTCCCGGCATCATTTACATAATATTCTTTTTCGACACTTGCTCCGCAGAACTTAAGAATATTGCCCAAACAATCTCCGACAACAGCTTGCCGGCCGTGCGCTATGGAAAGCGGGCCGGTTGGATTTGCGCTTAAAAATTCAAGAATGATTTTCTTTTTAATGTTGTGGCGGAAAAATTTATCTTTATTTTCTATTAATTCATTTAATGATTTTGCCAAAGCGTCTTTTGCAAAAAATATATTTACAAAACCAGGTTTTAAAATTTCTATTTTTTCTACCCCTTCGCCTATTTGTTTTTCTAGAATCCCTTTAAGATGCGCTGCTACTTCGAGCGGGTCTTTTTTAAACTTAGAGGCAAGCTTTAAAGAAACCATTGTGGATAAATCACCGAAATCCTGGCGCGACGGCACTTCCCATAAAGGAGGCTCTAATTCGGTTTCGTATTCCTTTTTTATAATGTCTTCCAAAATTTTAGAAATTTTTTGATAAAATCCTTTCATGTTATATTTCTTTTCCTACACAGATTAACGCAGATTTATAAGCGAGCGATCACAGACGATTTTATCTGCGATCATCTGCAATTTTTTATCTGTGGCCATCTGCGTGTATCCCTACTGCTTTAGCTACTAAATCCAGTTTTGCAGCTACTACGGGCGGGTTCTTTATGCTTTTTATGGCAAGTTGGGGATCCTTTAATCCATGGCCGGTAAGTGTGCAGGTAATTATAATTTCTTTTTTATCGGAACATTTGCTGAAAAACCCCGTTTTTTTAAGCAGAAAAAGCCCTGCCACAGAAGCAGCTGAAGCGGGTTCGGCAAAAACTCCTTCTTCTCGAGCCAGGTATTTATATGCGTTAATTATTTCTCTATCGCTTACAGCGTTAATTAAACCTAGTGACTCCTCTTTTGCTTTTACAGCGTTTTCCCAACTTGCAGGATTACCTATTTTAATGGCAGTTGCTATCGTTTTGGGGTTTTTTATCGGGTAACCTTTTACTATCGGGGCAGAACCTTTTGCCTGGAAGCCGAGCATACGCGGAAGATGATGTATCTTTTTATATGCGTAGTATTCTTTGTATCCCTTCCAGTAAGCAGTAATATTACCAGCGTTACCTACGGGAAGAATATGAAAATCAGGGGCACATCCCAGATAATCGCAGATCTCAAAAGAAGCTGTTTTTTGGCCTTCTATGCGATAGGGATTTATGGAATTTACCAATTCAACGTGATATTTTGAGGAAATCTCTCTAACTATCCCTAAAGCATCGTCAAAATTTCCCTTTACCGCGACTACCTTTGCGTTATGTATAAGCGCCTGGGCTAATTTACCAAGAGCGATTGCGCCTTTCGGTATTACAACTATACATTTTAAATTTGCGCGCGCGGCATAAGCAGCAGCGGACGCAGAAGTGTTTCCGGTTGACGCGCAGATAACAGCACGGGCCCCCTCTTCTTTTGCTTTTGAAATAGCAAGGGTCATGCCCCTGTCTTTAAATGATCCTGTGGGGTTGAGCCCTTCATACTTAAGATAAACTTTAAAATTTTTGCCTATTACGCGCGAAATTTTAGGCGAATATATTAACGGGGTATTGCCTTCAAGCAAGGTAACTATCGGTGTATTTTTGGTTATCGGCAGGAATTTTTTGTAGTGTTGAATCAAACCCTGATAAGCCATTAAAAATCCTCTATCCGTATTATCTGCGACGGGCTCTTTATTACGGAAAGTTTATCAATTCTTAAAAGAGCCTTTTGCATATCTGACTCTTTCGCTGCGTGCGTAATCATTATCACTGGAACAAATTTTCTGCGCAGTTTTTCCTTTTGCGTAACAGACGCAATACTAATATGCTGCGAAGCAAGAATTTTTGAAACTTTTGCCAAAACTCCCGGCTCATCATAAGCCATAAATCTCATATAATAGCGCGATCTTACAGTCGTTATATTTTTAAGGATTATGTTTTCTTTTTTCCTTTCTGAGATTTTGCTATCTAACGACATGCTTACGATATCGGAGATAACAGCTGAAGACGTGGCCATACCGCCTGCGCCTCTGCCATAAAAAAGCAAATCTCCCGCCGGCTGGGTATCAAGATATACGGCATTATAGGTAGATGAAACCCCGGACAAAGGATGGCCTATCGGCACGAGAGTAGGATGCACTCTTAAATCGAGGAATTTACCTTGCCGTTTGGCTATCGCCAAAAGCTTTACCCTGTAATTCAACTCTTCCGCGTAAACAATATCAAGCATATCAATTTTAGATATACCCTCTGTATACACGCGCTTTAAAGAAGGCCATACTCCGAAACAAAGATAGCTTAAAATACATAACTTATTAAGCGTATCAATACCGGATATATCAAAATGCGGCTTTTTCTCTGCAAAACCTTTTTTCTGGGCACGGCGAAGAGCGGACGAAAAATCAATTTTTTCCTGGCCCATTTTATAAAGTATATAGTTGGTTGTGCCGTTTAAAATACCATATATTTTTTTTATTTCACAGGAAACTAGCCCCTCTGAAATGCTTTTTATAAGAGGTATTGCGCCGCAAACAGAAGCTTCAAACCCTATGTTTTTTCCAACCTTGCGCGCAAGAAAAAAAAGTTCTTGTCCGCGCTCGGCCAAAAGAGCCTTATTCGCGGTAACAATATTTTTTCCCTTTAAAAGAGCCTCCTTGATAAAACTATAGGCGGGTTCAATGCCGCCGATTAGCTCAACTATCGTATCTATCTGGGGATCATTTAAAACCTTTGAAACATCCGTAGTAAAAGCAACTCCGTACTTGGCGGCAATCTTTCCTTTGCCCTTTCGCAAGTCACAGGCCAACTTTATTTCTATTTTTAAAGAAGTACGCCGGCTAACAAGCGAGGAATATTCCGCCAACGATTTAAGCGTAGCGGAACCGACATTACCTAGACCAATTATTCCTATTTTTTTGACCATTTTTCCAACAACTCTTTTATGTAAATTCCCAATTCCTTAAAAAACTCCTGTGGCAAATCAGTAAATCTTAACCTTGTTTCATATATAAGACCCTTTACTATCTCTTTAGAATCTATGACTTCCCCCGTAATTTCTATCTTTTGCTCAACAAAAGGAAATCTGATAGTCATAGCAAGCTGCGTACCGTTTTCAAATTTTTTATTCGTAGTAATAAGGAGCCCACCCTGGCTTACATTCTTAGTTTGACTAAGGTCATATGTCCCCGGGTATTGTTTTACCCTGTAACTTACTACAAAATTAGCATTTGCTCTGGGATACTTTCTTCTTTCCGCACCTGCGTATTTCTCCATACCCTTACCTCCTTAAAGGCAAGAATTAAAACTTTCTTGCCTCACCTTTCTTCGGCAAAAACCAGCAAAAATTTTCAATTATCTTTGTTGTCTCTCTGCCCGGATAAACCTTTATAGTTCTATCTTTCTATCAAACAATCGCCGGACTAGCTGGTTAAAAGCCTTACCTGTGCCGAAAGGCAAATTAACCTTGATAAAAACAGTTACAAAGAACCTGCACTTTCAGAAAATTTCAAAATCGGGGGAGAGAGATTTGAACTCTCGGCCCCTTGCACCCCATGCAAGTGCGCTAATCCGGACTGCGCTACCCCCCGGTGAGAAACATAAGGGCATTAACCACTTTATGATGCTCGATTCAAAGGATAATAACGAAAATATTCTCAATTAGCTAACACCCATAAAATTAAACTGTTTAAGAAGGTGTAGCGTTATAAACTAAGCTCTTCTCAAGGCTCAAAACCCTGATTTTTACTTATTATACTAGGCTTTTTGGGGCTGTAAAGCAAGATTTATCGCCAACTTAATCGCTAAACGCAGGGGGCAATTAACGATCTATAAAACCCTGGTCATCGTTCCAAATGTTATTACTTTCCTTCTCGCTGGAATCAATCTTGTCCGGTGCATATTCTCCCCAGGTATCAAGGTTTTCTTCCTGGAGTTGCAGGGTTTTTTCTTCCTCTGCTTTCTTTTCCTCTTCCTTAGCCTTTTCTTCTGCTTTTTTCTTCTCTTCATCTGCTTTTTTCTTCTCTTCGGCTTCTTTTTTATTTTTTTCATCGACCGTGGCCGCTTCATCTTTATTCGCGTTATCATCAACTACACTTTCACCGGTGCTAACAGCAGGATTGGCACTTTCCTGGCAAATACCGGTTGATAAAATAACCGAAACAAACATGGTGAACATAAAAAGAACGGAAATATTTCTAATCATAATTACCTCCTTTTAGTTAAAGCCCCTGCAAACATTTAACGCACACCGAAACACACGGGTTACTTTCTTTAATTTTTTCTGTAAAGTTATTGCTGGATATCTTCAAAATTGAAACAAACTGCGCATAGGCATGAGCAGAAAAAGTTAGCAATTCACTTTTATCTTCTGCCTTTAAGCTCTTGCATATTTCACAATACATATTCCCTCCTCACAAATGACGCCTTCCATAACTCCTCGGGTTATCCAGCGGGATGGCCTGGTGGCCTAAAGTCCGAGGTATAAACCGAGGCTACCCACCAGGGTGTCCTGTCCCATTTCCTACATAGAAAACATCAAGGCGTGGGACGCCCCGAACCTTAATATTATCATTTAGGTAACGGGACTGTTGGACCAATACTTAAGCGGCGTACATATACATCCGCGGCCTTAGGGCTGCGGTTTGGCGCCGCGAACGTATAAATTCAATCATCGTTTCCTTTAATAAAAAAATAATATAACGACACAACCAGAATAAAGATAACACAAGATATACGTATCAAGATAGGGTCAAACGATCCGGCGCTTTTTCTAAAAAACACCATTACATATTTTTCGATCTTTGAGGCAACCACCAATACTAATGCAATAACAAAACAGAAAGAAAATGCTTTCTTGATTTTCCAAGATTTCAATAATATTAATAGCAATATAAGAAAAAACAGCCAAAATACCGGATTGGTAACAGAAAAGTCAAAGCGTACCAATTCATAAAAATACGCCAAAAAACTTTTCCAAAATATTTTCCATTCAATAGTAAAATTATCCATATTAACAGTTTGATAATAATTTTACCACCCGATTACAATTCCACAATAAGAATAATTTTCCAGGCAACACAAAAAGAAGCGGCCCCGGTATAATACCGGGGCCGCTTGGAATAAATCAATTATTTCCCCTGCATCACGGAGATAACATTTTGGCTGACGCCTTCTTTCTTCAAATAATTAACGCCTTCGCTTGAAAGGTTAAATTTTGAATCCGTAGCGCGGATTTCCTTAATTATCTCATCATCTTTTAAGCCTTGCTTACTCATATTTATTATCTGCTGCATAGAAAGCTGTTTGGTTTCTAAAGATTTTTCTTCAACGGTTCGATCTGCGCTCTCGGCAGTTTCCTGCTTTTGGGGCTTATTGATCTGGCTCCCTACAAGCGCTCCTGTAAGTGCCCCTGCAGCAATACCTATTCCTGCGCCTGCGCCCGCGTTACCGCTTTGATGACCTATAATTCCTCCTGCCGCTCCACCGATAAGGCCACCAATCACAGAACCTTCAGCAACTCTTGTTTTATTGCTTTGACAACCATAACTGCACACAACAAGGAAACTAAACAAAACAAATAATACTTTTTTCATTTTTGAACCTCCTAATGAGACTAGGCAATTTTTTATGCTTCCTGCATTAAAAATTGCCTAATCGAATTATCCCGACGAGCTAATAAAAATTCTCTACGAGAATTTTTATGTATCTAGCCAAACAAGGCAGCCTGTTGACTAGGCGAGTCGGGATCATACTAATTGTTATAAACCCTAAACAATTGATCTATTCAACCTTAAGGGGGCGATTCATTAAATCTTTTACGGCAGCTACGGGCGCTTTATTTTTATAAAGCATATAATAAATTTCCTTTGTTATAGGCATATCTATTTTATATCTTCTGCTCAAATTATAAACTGACTTTACAGTAGTTACGCCTTCCGCAACCATTTTCATATTTTTTAATATACTATTAATTTTTGCACCTTTACCAATTTTTTCGCCGACATAGCGGTTTCTTGAAAGCGCGGAAAAACAAGTAGTACATAAATCCCCTATTCCGCTTATACCAAGAAAAGCCTTCTCGCTTACTTTCAAAGCCTTGGCAAAGCGCATCATTTCTTTAAGGCCCCTGCAAATAAGAGCTGATTTTGTATTTGTGCCGAAACCCAAACCATCAGATATACCGCAGGCAATTGCGATTACATTCTTCAAGGCGCCGGCCGTCTCTATTCCTGCAACATCCTTATTGATGTATAACCTTAAATTTGTTTCTTTAAATAATTCCTGTATTTTTTTTGCGTTCGCGAAAGAATACGACGCAACAGTTGCGACAGTAGGGATATTTTTTGCTACTTCTTTTGCTATTGTAGGGCCGGATAAAACCACTATTTGCTTAGGGCTGATATTTAATTCCTGTTTTATGATTTCGCTTGGCCGTTTAAGGCTTTTTATCTCGATACCTTTCATCACGCTTATAAATATTTTATTTTTAAGCTTAAGCCTTGCGTCGCTGATTCTTTTTAAAACAGCCCTTAAATGCTCTACCGGAACCGCAATTATAATAATTTGATTAGATAATGCGATTTCTAAGTTTGAAGTGATGTCGACGTTGAAAGGTATTCTGATTGAGGGAAGGAAATCTTTATTCTCTTGGTTATCTCTTATCTTTTTAACTTCTAGCTCAAAAGGAGACCACAAAGCTATTTGAAGATTGCTTTTCTTGGCAAGAATTACCGCCAGAGTAGTCCCCCAGCTCCCCGCACCTAGTATAGATATTTTTTCTTTTACTTTTTCCATTTTCTTTCTTTGTTATAGCTTTATTACGCCCGTTATAAACTATCGGCTATGGACTGCAGACTAACTGGAGCGGGCGATCGGGATCGAACCGACATATCCAGCTTGGAAGGCTAGTGTTCTGCCATTGAACTACGCCCGCGTTATTCCAGTTATAAGTCGCCAGTCTTTAGCTTTTAGCGGCTGATACCTGAGAACTGACAGCTATAAAACAATGGGCAGGGGGGAATTTGCATGCACCCTTCGCCGAAGGCGAAGCTTCTTTATGGTGTATCCAAATATCCGCTGCTACAAGCTAAAACTTTGTCAGGCTCGCTAGAGCCAACAAATCAGACAAAAACATGGGCAGGGGAGGATTTGAACCTCCGAAGTGCAAGCACAACAGATTTACAGTCTGTCCCTTTTGGCCGCTCAGGAACCTGCCCTATTTTCACAGATCGCACAAATTTGAAAACGAATGATCACGGATGAATTTATCTGCGATCATCTGTGATTTTTATCTGTGGTCATCTGTTTATACAAAGCCCAGGAAAGGACTCGAACCTTCGACCTGAGGTTTACAAAACCCCTGCTCTACCAACTGAGCTACCTGGGCGCTACACACAGATTAGCACAGATACAAAACAAATGATCACAGATGAATTTGTCTGCGATCATCTGTGCTTTCTATCTACGATCATCTGTGCTTTAATGGCCTTTGGCAAATATTCTATTATATCAGAAGCAATTAGACAGGCCTCGGTTTTGTCTTTCGCGGCTAAATCACCGGATAAGCCATGTAAATACACGCCGACCTTTGCTGCTGTAAACGTGTCTAATCCCTGGGCCATTAAGCCGGCGATAATACCCGTTAACACATCTCCACAGCCTGCAGTTGCCATACCGGGATTTCCGGTATTATTTTCAAACAACGTTTTGCCATCGCTTATAAGAGTGCAGTGGCCCTTGAGAACGAGAGTTAGATTATACTTAAAAGCGAATTCCTTGACAAGTTCTTTTCTTTTTTCTTCTATATCTTTAAGCGTCAACTTGGTTAAACGGGAAAATTCAACCATGTGCGGGGTTAAGACTATATTTTTTGATTTCCTTTCCTTTAATACATTTAAATCAGTTGAAAGCGCGTTTAAACCATCTGCGTCTATAACGAAAGGTTTGTCTATTTCTTTAATTACTTTTAAAAGTAAACCCCTGACAGACGGCGTGTAACATGCTCCCCCTCCCAAAGCAATAACATCTATTCTTTCAAGTAATTTCAATATCTGTTCAAATGCTTGTAACGACAAATAGCCCCTATCCTCTTTTAAGGCAAGCGTAGTTGCTTCTGTAAGTTTAATTGCAAGCACGTGGCTTAACGATTCAGGCACTCCTGTCCTCACAAGCCCCGCGCCGATACGTAAAGCGCTGTTAGCGCACAACGCAACCGCTCCGGTTAATCCAGGGGAACCTCCCAGGACAAAAACATAACCATAATCTCCTTTTTGAGTATCGGATTTACGTTTTATTAACTGCTTGGGAAGCTTCATTTATGTAAGATTATTTTTTCTGCGCAACCGCACAAGCCACAGCGTAATCTTCAATATGGCTTATTGAAAGTAAAATATCCACATCAAGCTTTTTCTTGAATTCACAATAAGGAGCGCCGTTTTTGCGGTTAAGTATAATTATTTCATTTAACGCAAGCGGGTATTCCTTAGAAATTGCCTTAATTATTGCCTCTTTTGCGGCGAATCTGGCGGCTAAGCGTTGATAATACATTTTACCACTAGATATATTTCTTAATTCCTTACTATCGAAAACGCGCTTAAGGAAATCCTTGCCTAATTTCTCAATGGCGCTTTGCATTTTCCCAACCTTAACTATATCTATACCTATGCCCATCACCATTTTAATTTTTAATTATTAATTAATTTAAGCATTTCCTCAACTGCGGCGACCATTCCAATAAATACCGAACGGCATATTATTGAATGGCCTATGTTAAGCTCTTCTATCTCTTTTATTTTAGCTATCTCTTTTATATTTTCATAATCAAGGCCGTGGCCTGCAGCAACAAAAAACCCTAAAGTTTTGGCAAACCTGGCAGCTTGCTTTATTTTTAGCAATTCTCGTTTTACCTCTGCTGCTGATCTGGCTTCAGAATATTTTCCAGTATTAAATTCAATCAGGTCTGCGCCTATTCTTTTTGCTTTCGCAATTTGACTTTTATCCGGGTCTATAAAAAGGCTCACAACGATACCGCCTTGTTTTAAGTTTCCAACCGCTTTTTCTACTTTTTTATAATTATTACAACTTATAAGGTCAATCCCGCCTTCGGTAGTAAGCTCGCGCCTGCGCTCCGGGACAAGCGTAGATTGTTCGGGTTTAATGCACCGGGCAAAATCAACTATATCTTTGCTTACGGACATTTCCATATTAAAAGGCACTTTGATTGCTTTTTTAATAAATAAGATATCTCTTTCTTTTATGTGCCGCCTGTCTTCCCGCAGATGCGCGACTATCGAACTGCATCCCGCGTATTCGGAGAGTAAAGCACCGACAACCGGATCAGGATAGGCAGTTCCTCTGGCTTCTCTTAAGGTAGCTATATGATCAATATTCACGCCCAATTTCATATATTTATGCTTAGATTTTTAATCAATGAATCTGTGTTTAGACTTTAACGCCCTTTGTTATTTCGCTGCTTACATACAGCCAGACACTTATTGCCAAAATCAGAGAAATGAGCTTAACCCAAAAATTGTAAGTTATAAGTTCTTTCAGGTTGATTTTTCTTAATCTAAAAAGCTTCATTTTTATATCCTCACTTACTTAATTGCCCCTTTAGGATAGTAAGAAGGTCTTGCGGTGTTAAATCCCCCGTTAATTGTCCGTTTATGGCTAATGATACGTGCCCATTTTCTTCCGAAACTATTATAACCAAAGCGTCGCTATGCTCAGAAAGGCCTATTCCTGACCGGTGACGCATACCTAAAGTCTTTTCCAGGTTCAAGCTTTCACTGTGCGGGAAAAGACAACTGGCAGCAACTATTTTAGCGCCATCAATGATTAAACCTCCGTCGTGCAAAGGCGCTAAAGGATGGAATATATTTTGCAGCAACTCGGAAGTCAAATCGGCGTTAATTAAAACGCCACTTTCTATATAATCATTAAGGCCCATTTCCCTTTTTAATGCAATAAGCGCGCCGGTTTTTTTCATTGAAAGTATGCTGACGGCTGAAACAATTTCTCTTAATATCTTTTCTATTTCCTCTTTGCCGAGGCCTTTATAAAAAATGTGGCGTTGGCCAAGCTTTATGAGAGCCTCTCTTAGCTCCGGCTGGAATATGACCACTATAATTATTAAATAAAAAGCGAAAAAATTAGTAAGCAGCCAGCTTAAAACAGTAAGGCCTAATTTCTGGAAAATAAAATAAGAAGTTATTAATACTATAACGCCCCTTATAAGGTATGCGCCTTTTGTGCCTTGAAGCGAAACAACCACCCTGTAGATAACTATCCAAAGGATAATAATCTCAAAAACGGTTTTTAGATTAAGGAATCTTAAAAACATAATTTTAATTATTGATTATACTCGCAGCTAAGTCAAGCGCCTGCTTATTTTCTTTAACATCATGAACCCTTAAAATATTTGCTCCTCGCAGTACAGCAACAACTCCCGAGGCAATTGTTCCATAAAGCCTGTCAGAAACATCTTTATCGATTATTTTCCCTATGAAAGACTTTCTGGATAAACCTATAAAAATCGGCAAGCCGAAAATTTTAAACTTATAAAGTTCATTTATAATTTTAAGATTATCCTTGGCAATTTTGCCAAAACCTATGCCCGGGTCAATTAAAATCTGCTGCGGATTGATTTTTTCCTTATTTAAAACAGAAATTCTTTCTTTGAAAAAATCAACAATTTCTTCTGTAACTTTTTTGTATTTCGGATTTACCTGCATAGTTTGCGGACTTTTCTTCATATGCATTAAAATAACCCCGAGCTTATGCTTCTTTATCAAGTTTATAATACCCGGGGATTTACGTAAAGCAGTAATATCGTTTATTATATCTACTCCTTCCCCGGCGGCCGCCCTTGCAACATTCAATTTGTAGGTATCTACGGAAATTAAAATTTCTTTAAATCTCTTTCTCGCGGCGCGGATGACCGGGGTAAGCCTTGCTATTTCTTCTTTTTCCATTATTGGCTTAGAGTAAGGCCTTGATGACTCAGCGCCTATATCAATCATTGCCGCGCCATCAGCTGCCATTTCCTCTATTTTCCGTAAAACCAAATCCTGTAATTTGCATCCGCGGGCCCTTGCAAGCAAACCGTCCCCTGAAAAAGAATCGGTTGTCAGATTAATTATACCGCAGATAATTGGTTTTTTTATTTTTATTGTTTTATTGCGGGCCTTTAGAATAAATTCCTGCTTAGCTAAATTATCCAGATACAAAGATAGGCTTTGTGAAATTTCTTTAAGAGTAAATGGCTGATTTTTTAGTTTTTCGCATAATTTTTGAAGTTGAGCGAGGCTGCCAAATATTATGGTATCAGTCTTTATGCTCTTAACCAACGCCCTTCTTTCTATGGCGCTGTCACTTCCCAAAGAAAGCAAATGTTGTTTTATAATGTTTGCTTCCCAGGACTTAATGCCCTCAATCTTAAAAGCGCAGTAAACACATTTAGGCGAAAGTATATCTATGCCTTCCTGGCTTACGCCTACAGAAGATAGTAAGTCTTTTGCGGTTTTTTTATTTTCTATTATTAAAGGAGTGATTATCATTTACAATTTTGAAGTTTGAAGGTATCCGGAGCTACCTATGGATCCTTTCTTTCGCCACTTAAACGGGTAACGTCCTTTTCCACGTCCGTCCATGGGCGCAGCCCATGGAATTCTGACAAAAGGGGCTAAACTGCAGGTTCTTCTTTTTCGCTACTTGTATTCCTTAGACCAGTTATCTTCTTGGCTTCTTCCCCGTCGATGACCTCTTTATTAAGCAAAGCGTCCGATAGCGCTTTAAGCTTCTCTTGATTTTGTAAAATATACGCTTTTGCTTTTACGTATGACTCATCTATAACTCTCTTTACCTCTTCGTCTATTATTCGCGCTGTTTCTTCGCTATAGTTTTTTTCTTCAAGCAAGTCTCTGCCTAAAAATACCGGGCCTTCGCGCCTGCCAAGCGTAATATTCCCAAGCTTTTCCGACATACCGAATTTTGTAACCATGTGCCGCGCCATCTGAGTCGCTTTATCGAGGTCATCCTGCGCGCCTGTTGTTATATCATGTAAATTTATCTCTTCCGACGCTCTTCCGCCAAGAGCAAAAATAATCCGCGCGATTATTTCATTTTTAAACCAATGATGCTTATCTTCCAGAGGGGGGGCA
>JALOBR010000023.1 GCA_023228195.1 Candidatus Omnitrophota bacterium | reverse complement strand
CCAGGCGGGCGCAGCGTGACTACCTCCAGTAAAATCAGCCCGGTGATTATTAAAAGAGGCCCCAAAATTTTTCCCATATATTTTTGCAGGAATTGGGCAACCTGCGGCACACTCAAAAGTGAATTGAGAATAATCCCTCCCAAAACCGCGTATGAAACCATTCTGCCCAAGGTATAAGCAAGGCCGGAAATAAATACAAGCGCCGGATGCTCTATCTTTTTTGAAAGAAATGATACTGCCGCTATGTTTGATGCCAAAGGGCAAGGACTGATTGAGGTTAAAATCCCGAGCCACAAAGCCGACAAAAATCCAAGCCAAGCTTCATTCATTAAAGTTCCTTTAGAAAAACCGAGATTTCATCTCTAACGTAATCAATAAATTTTTGTTTGTCTCCGACATACTCCCAAATCTTGGTAAGATTTTTTGACTTTATTTCCTTGCCGTCTTTAACCAAAGAAAGAATGAGTGACTTAGTATAAAGTTGATAATCGCTTACAAAATGCTTATTTTCACGATGTTCAATATTTACGGTAATAAATTCAAGCTTGTCCGAATTGAGTTCATCTTTAAAGTTAGCTTCAATTGCCTCTTTTGAATATTCCTCAAGTTTATGGCAGGTAGAACAGCGAAAAACACCATGGAAATAATAGGCTATAACTTTATCTGTTTTAGCTGGCGGGCCGGAAAACACAAAACCAATTTGTAAAATACAGCTGCCAACCAGTATGACGGATGCCAGAAAAAATATTTTCTTCAACCTTGCCTCCTCTTATTTAGCTAAAAGCTTTTTTATATCATCCTTTGTCAGCGCTTTACCTGAAGAAACCACCTTGCCATCAATTACAAGCGCGGGCGTCATCATCACGCCATATTCGGTAATCTTTCCAATATCCGTTACTTTGGAAATTTCTGCGCGAATATTGAGCTCTTTCATAGCCAACTCTGCGTTCGCGGTTAATTGCCTACATTTAGGGCAACCCATCCCCAATATTTCAATTCTCATAACCTATCTCCTTTTCTATTTAGGTTTTAACGCGCTTACCTTAATACTTGCCACCGAACTTTCAACACCTTTAATGTCCTTCTGCTTTATGCTTGGATTATTTTTAACAACCTGCGCCGTGACATCATTCGCCATTGCTTCAATAGGATAATTAGACTCACCCACAATCTCTATACCCTTAAAACCTGATTTCTTGATATAGTTTAGATATTCATCTTTCATAACTGCCCCAGCAAGGCAACCCACATATGCCTCAATAGACTCTTTGATAATTTCCGGTAAATTTTTCACTAAAACAATGTCTGAGACCATGAGCCTTCCGCCTGGCTTTAAAACCCTAAAAGCTTCGCGAAAAACACTTTCTTTGTCCGGAGAAAGATTAATTACGCAATTTGAAATAATCACATCGATTGAATTATCTTCAACCGGAAGCTTTTCAATTTCACCAAGCCTGAATTCCACATTTGTATAGTTGCCCTTCTCGGCATTTGCGCGGGCTTTTTTAAGCATTTCTGGTGTCATATCAACGCCAATGACTTTACCGGTTTTGCCAACCCTGGACGATGCGAGAAAAGCGTCAAACCCGGCGCCGCTACCAAGGTCCAGCACACAATCGCCCTCTTTTAACGACGCTATGGCAACAGGATTGCCGCATCCAAGGCCGAGATTGGCTCCATCCGGAACAGCATTAATATCATCATCGCTATAACCAACGGTTTTACTAATGCCTCGGGCGGAATTTGAAGGCGAGCAGCATGAACCGGACGAACAGCAGGATACTCCCCGCTTAGCCACTTTAGCATAACCTTCCTTAACTATTTGCTTTATATTTTTTTTGTTTTTTTCCATATACCTCCTCACCTTACTTTATAAGAAACCCAAAAATCATTCCGCTCATGGTTGCCATAACAATAACAAGGGCCACATAGACAGCGGTTTTTTTGGTTCCTATTATGCCTCGGATAACCAGCATATTCGGTAAACTTAATGCGGGTCCTGCCAAAAGAAGCGCTAAAGCCGGGCCATTGCCCATACCTGATCCTATTAATCCTTGCAATATAGGCACCTCTGTAAGCGTGGCAAAATACATAAACGCTGCGACAATAGATGAAAAGAAATTTGCCCTCAATGAATTACCACCCACCAGCATCTCGACAAATCTAGAAGGAATAATACCTTCATGTCCAACCCTTCCCAGAAGAAAACCTGATACAAGGACTCCGCCTAAAAGAAGCGGCAATATTTGAAGCGCAAAACCCCATGTTGCAGAAATCCATTCCTTTAATTCATTCTTCCTGAACCATTTAAAAATCATAACAAGCAAACTGATAAGCGAAAAACCGGCTATCCACCATTTATATTGATATACCAAAACCCATATTCCATGGTCACCCTCAAGGGGTTTACCCCAATTGGCAAAAACAAGAAAAGCAACCATTGAAGCGAAATAAAGAACTGTTTTTTCTAAGGAACGGGTTTCTTTTATTTCTCCGGCATCAAAATCGCCGTTAGCGTGACGCGCTCGTTCTTCCCTTAAAAAAATGAAGTGCATTAACAATCCAATCACGACGCTAAATATAACAGCGCCTATAGCTCTGGCTAACCCTAGTTTCCAGCCAAGAATCCGCGCCGTTAAAATAATCGCTAAAACATTTATGGCGGGTCCGGAATACAGAAAAGCAATCGCTGGGCCCAGCCCCGCGCCTCTTTTATAGATACCGGAAAATAGGGGCAATACGGTGCATGAGCACACCGCAAGAATCGTCCCGGAAACAGAAGCTACGCTATAAGAAAGAAACTTATTCGCTTTTGCGCCAAAATATTTTATAACTGAGGCCTGACTGATAAACACTGAAATGGCGCCTGCGATAAAGAATGCCGGAACAAGGCACAGGACAACGTGCTCTCTGGCATACCATTTAACAAGAGCAAGAGCTTCAAAGATAGCATTGGTAAACCCCGTTAGAAAATTATTTTCTAGCGGGACAAATCGTAAGCTCTCTACCGGCATATAAAAACACCCCAAGAATATGGCTACGATATAAAGGAATTTTTTCCACTCTTTCATTGCTTAATCCTTCCTTTAATTTTACAACAGCCGCCTTCAATCTTAATAGCCTTAATATTAACCAATCCATCAGCGATCTTGTTACGCGCAGATGATATAATCCTCGAAAACGTCGGCCTCGATATTTTTAGTTTTTTGGCCGCATCAATCTGCTTTAATCCCTCAAGGTCGGCCAATCTTACGGCCTCAAACTCATCAAGAGTCAAGCACACACACGCAAGCCTGTTTAAAGGTTTACAAATCGGTTTAAAACACCTCTCCCCCGGCGCACAGTTAACCCATCTTGTTTTTTTAGGCCTCACTTTAACCCTCCGTTATGAACATATGTTCATAACTAATTTAACACATTTTTTTATTGTGTCAATTATTAATTTTATTTTTGTACCCCAAAAGCCTTAGCTGCACGAGCGGCATTTTGTAGGGTGTTTTTAAGACTAAAAACAGGTAAGTGTTCTAAGCAGATAATTTGGTTGTTTTGTTTACCGAATGATTGAAAGTTTGGAATATAAGCAGGCTGCTACGATAAGCGTAGGGAGTGAAAAAATCTTAATGCCTGGACGAGCCGGTAGCAAAGAATACAGCTCGCGCCACACTTTTATGCACGTCTACATTCATAAAGTTAGGAACAACTTCATTTTTTCCCGATAGTGACGCAATTGTTTCGGCAGCAGAAAATTTCATATCCGTAGTTATCTCGCGGGCTTGCGCGTCTAGCGCGCCGCGTATAATCCCCGGGAACACAAGCGCGTTATTTACCGTACGTCCATCCAGCGCAATGGCCGCTCCAGCTTCTTGGGCGTCTTTCGGCCATATTTCCGGTATCGGATTAGCCATAGCAAAAAGAATCGGGCTCTTGTTCATAGTTTTTACCATATCCTTGGTAACAAGGCCGGGAGCCGACAAACCGATAAACACATCTTTGCCGGGGAATACATCTTTAAGAGATCCTTTTTCTCTGCGCTTATTGGTAATACAAGCGATCTCTTTTTTATAATCATTCATATCGCCCGTTCTGCCTTCATAGATAGCTCCGGCTCTGTCACAAAGCACTATATCCTTAAAACCATATCCCAGTAAAAGCTTAGCGGCAGCAATACCGGCAGCACCCGCTCCGTTTATAACAACACTTACTTTTTCTTTTCTTTTTTTAGTAATTTTAAGCGCTTTTATCAACGCGCCCAGAATAACGGTCGCGGTACCGTGCTGGTCATCATGAAATACCGGCACTTTAACTTTTTTCTGTAATCTTTGCTCGATTTCGAAACAAAGAGGCGCCTTAACATCCTCTATCATAATAATGCCAAACGTTTCCGCGATACAGGTAAGCGCGTTAACAATCTCATCGGCATTGTCACTTTTCAATAACAAAGGAACGCAGCTCACGTTAGCCATCTTATACAATATGATTGATTTCCCTTCCATTACCGGCATCGCAGCTAAAACTCCTATGTCTCCTAATCCTAAAACAGCTGAGCCATTCGTCGCAATACACACGGTATTGCCTATAGATGTATACTTTCTCGCTGCGGCAGGATTAGAAACAATATAATTACAAACCTGCGCAACGCCCGGCGTATAAATCATGCGTAGATCGTTGAGAGTATCAACCTTCACGCGAGGCCTTACCTCTATTTTTCCGCCTTTATGCAGGTTTAGAACCTCATCTTGTATATTTAGTATCCGATAACCTTTAAGTTTTTTGACAGCGGCGATGGCCTCGAGGAAATGTTTCTCGTCATCAAAAAATGCTATAATCTCCCTTACAACATAATTGGAAGTGAGATGTATCTTCGTTATGTCACCTAAAGTTACCCCCTCCATGCCAAGCGTAAGAGCAAGTGTGCCGAGAGCTCCCGGGACATCCGGTATTCTGAATCGTATCTTTTTTACAATCTTATGTGAATATTTTTCTTCTGGCATTTTAATCTCCTTGTTGTTGCCTTTGCTGCCGGACCTTATTTGATTTAAAATCTTAAAATCCCTCTCGTATAGATCAAAATGGCCGCAGTCAATTAACGTGGGGGCCTTTAACGTTGTCTAAAGTAAAGGGGATATACTCGCGCCGGAAGCCTACAGCAAAAAGAAAAACAAAAACTAATAACAGCTATCTTTTTATAACACATTTCTTTTTCTTAATCTAATTTAGGATAAATACTACTTCTCATCTGATCCCTTTGGCTGTCTGGACTTAAAATACACAACCACATCGCTGTCTGGAAGATGAGTTTTTAAATCTCTTTCAAAACTTTCGGCTAACTCCTCTATTTGATTAATCGTAAGATTGTCACGAACCAAAAAACATACATCTATAAATATTTTTTTTCCTGCTTTTCTAGCCCGCAAACGATGCACGCCAAATGATTTAGGCCTATAAAGGTCAATCACTGTTTTTATTTTACCACGGATACTTTCACGCGGCGCGGCATCCAGTAATTCAAAGAGATCATATGTTCCCGCTTTAAGAGTAAATAAAATAAAAAACAACGCGAGCAGAATCGACATGACAGGATCAATATAAGGCAGAATACGCGCATAACCCATATTCTGCATAAACATACCAAATAAAAAACCGACGCATATACCAAACGACAACACCGTGTCGCTCAACCAATGCAAGCTAGCTGCCCTTATCATCTGGGAGTCGGTTTTGCGGGCAATCACCTTAAGATAAAATAGTATAAAAATACCCAATACACCTGAGAAAAAAGTAGCGATTGCAGGCAAGCTATAGCTGTGAACGTCATCCGCGTGCACAATATCCTGAATTGCAAATTTTATGCTAATGGCACACGTAGCAACAATTAGAACGTTTTGAATAACTACGGTCAAAGACTCATATTTGTGGTATCCGAAATTATACAAATCATCAGGCGGAGCATGAACCTTCTTTATCGAAAAACGCATTAAGAATCCCGTAGCTAATATCACCAGGCTTGCCGATGCGTCTAATATCAAGGTTATGGAATCTACCGCTATGCCAACGACAGCTGAAATAATGAATAAAATCAGAGCTCCTAAAATTGATATTCGCGCGGCTAAAAACTGATCTTTCTGTTTAGTCATAATCGTAGCATCCCACCTTCCAATGTCCTTGGCCCCGATAGGAAAATAACGCGGCAGACTTCATCTGGCCTAAAAACGTATCCGTCTGAATAATACAACAATGAAGCCTTCCATAACTCCTCGGGCTTAAACCCGAGGTTTCAGCAAGGCCAATACTTAAGCGGCGTACATATATATCCGCAGCCTTAAGGCTGCGGTTTTGGCGCCGCGAACGTATAATTAATCTCAAATACCTATAGTCTTCATCCGACAGCTAGATTTATTATACAGAAAATAGAGCTGGAATCAAGAAGTTAGGGGTTACAAGGAATAGGTTACAGGCAAGACGTTTGGGTTTTAGGAGGGATATCCCGCATCAAATAACAGAGATAATAGATAAATTTGAGATTGCCTCATAAACACAAAACCCGCCTTTAAGGCGGGATTTGGTTGTGTTTAATATAATTTTTATCGCATCTCTACATGCTTTAATTTTTTACTCGTTACCGCAGCCACTGTTACCATTACTCCCCATATCAAAAAGATAGCCAGGGTCATCGGAATGCCGACTCTTGCCATTTCCGGTAAAACCTCAGGCAGGCCGGCGGTTAGAAATGGCGGATAAAGAACAATTTCTCCATGAGTGACGTGTTCAACTGCCAACATCACCACACCACCCCATAACATCGCATTTAGCCATTTAAGATGATATTTTTCGGGAACTTTTTTACTTGCAACGGTCGTTACTATTGCCGCACCCATTGGAACAACAAAACAAGCCATTTGTTACCTCCTTTTTAAATTTGAAAGTGAAACTTCAGGCTTACTCCCGAGCAGAATGGGAAGTTCTGCGAGGGATTAAAAGTGAAACTCCCCATATTATAAACACAGGCACCAACATTACAAGCCCCAATACTGTACTATTTGTAATCATCCCATCTGTTGTTTTCTCCAAAAATTCTCCGCCTTCATATCCAAATATATGATCGACGAGAATCATTGCTGCCGCCCCCCAGAGCATTAAAGCTAAAAAATCTAATTTGTATTTCTTTGGTAAAATAAATCTAGCTAAAGTTGCGCAGCCTGCCGCGATAGAAGTTGTTGCTAACCACATATTAACCTCCTAATGAGTATAACATTTTTTCAAACCGTAGGCGCCGAAAAAATGTTAGTACGAATTGCCCTGCACCGACACCATTAAAATTTCTTTTTACAAGCTGGGCAGAGTTACTATTTCACTTAAAAATCCACCTGCGTCCTCATTCCGCCTATAAATACTCCGTTTGTATCATCAACTATATCTTTACCAAAAGGATTCCAGATATACTGGAAGTCCGGGCTTAAGGAAAGGTGTTTGTTGACGTATATCTTGTAATAAGCTTCGAGATGGCCTTCTGGTTTAGCTGAATAATCATAGTATTTCTTATAATCCTCAGAAGGAAAGATTTGGCCTACAGCAAAAGCAAATACGTCATTTTCCCTGCCCCATGGTTTTCCTTCAACCTGAAAACCCGCACTCCAGGATTGTTCAAGAGAATAGTTCAAGTCACCGGTCACAGTAATATTAGGACTATATACTTCCGGATTCTGCCAGCCGTAACGGGTAAAAATGGTCACGATATTGTTTGCTCTCTGGTCAAAGCTTAAACCAAAACCATAAGCATTTTCCTTTGTTTTTGTTTCATCAAGCCATTTAGTGTAATAGGTATTATTGTCCCAGCCATAGAAACGGTAGTTACCGGGAAGATTAAAGAAGTTTGTTTTAAAAGTTACCTGGCCCATATTTACCAGGTTATCGGTAATTTTTTCCCAATCATTATTTCCATCAAAAACACCATAATTAAATTCAATCCATTCTTTCGGCATATAAGCGAGGCGGATGCCCATGGTATTATCCGGGAAATCAATTGTCGGCGCGTTACGAAACATTCTGCCTAAAAATTGGGTAGTTTCATCATTGGCGATAGCGTTATCGTCGAAGTAAACCGTGGGGTCAAGCTTTCCAAAAGTTATGACTGCTTTATCGTTAAAAAGGCCTTGCTCGTACCAGGCTTCAGTAACTCTGACATTGACATCGTCATCGGCATCACGATTAACGTTACTATACAAGGTAAGATTGTCTTCGAGACCTGCGCCCTGACCGTTTTCAAGATGTAAAAAGGTTCGACCAGCTATCTCTTCAAATTCTTTGCCTATCGTGATATCAGTAGAATAAGAACCGTCCGTACGGCTATTTTTCATTGCGGCGGCATCTGAAGCATTATTTACGTTATTTGTTCCCTGCGCAACCATTGTAGCGCCGGCACTGATTTCAAGGCCTTTTACAATTTGTTCTGGAAGGCCGGTTTCTCGATGCAGGTTAGCATCAAATTTGCTTAGCTTTGATTCATATTCGGAGATTTTCTTATTCTGACCTAAAATACACTGTTTCTGTTCATCCATACATTTTTCCTGAGTGGCTAATTTTTGCTCTAAAGCCTCAATGCGGACTTTAAGCTGAGCTAGCTCGTCTTTTATGGATACCTCATCAGCGAAACAAACATTCGCAAAAAAACAAAGACCGATTAAAAATGTAATCATTCGCATCTGAACAACCTCCTTTACTCACCCCTCTGGTTGTCCAGTCGGAAAAGTTAACGCCTATTGTCTAACACTGCTTGAGCAGTAGCACCTTTTATGCAAAACGCTTCTTTTGGCGTTTCTCGATTTGCACGACTTTCGATTCGTGCATGGTGATGACTATTTCTCCGTAATCTATATTTTCGATAGCCTTGCGAATTTCCAGCATAATCCGTTGCAACTCTTGCTCTGTTGACACTAAATCCCTACTCCTCATTGTTACCTTCTTAAAAATCGTGTTATTGAAATATAAAAAAAATTTCTCCTAGCTCATAACGAGCTTACCGTGTTTTATCCCTTTTAAAGCGATAAGTTTATCGGATAGAACTTTTAAATTTTCTGCTTTTCCTTTAAGCGCGATGATTTCCAGGCAACTATTGTGGTCAAGATGAACGTGCTGAGTAGCCAAAATTATATGGGAAAATTCGTGTTGAATGCTTAAAGACTTATTTACTAAATCTCGCTTGTGATGATCGTAGATCAAAACAACCGCTCCCGAAACTTCTTTATTCTCCTGCCAAGCCTCTTCAGACATATTCTGTCGTATAAGAAACCTTATAGCCTGGCTTCGATTGGGAAACTTATGCTTTTTGACAAGAAGGTCTAATTCCTTAAATAAATCCTCTTCTAGAGATACTCCGAATCTTTTTATTGTTTTCATAGTAACACCTTTTTTAGAAAGATACTACTAAAATGCGGCCATGTCAAGCATTTTCAGAAAAATTTCTGCAAGAATTTATCGTCACAATCATAAAAGAGGCATTTCAGTCGAAGCCAAAGGCGAAACAGGGATTTGTTTTGTCCGGTATTTTTTAGCGGGAAATTGTGTAACCGCTTGAAAGATTAAAATGTAGATTCATCTAATTCTCTTTGTCGAACATCGGTAATTTATCGCCATTTCTATAGTTTAATATTACGCAGCCTGAGAGAATTCCCGATTACTGAGACCGAACTAAAACTCATTGCCGCTCCGGCAATCATGGGACTCAAAAGTAACCCCAAAAAAGGATAAAGTATGCCAGCAGCAATGGGAATACCTAAAGCGTTGTAAATAAAAGCAAAAAATAGGTTTTGACGAATATTCCGCATAACCCCCCTGCTAAGACGCAGTGCTTTAACGATCCCGTTAAGATCATCTTTAAGCAGGGTAATCCCTGCGCTCTCAATTGCCACATCTGTTCCCGTGCCCATAGCAACACCGACATCCGCTTCAGCCAATGCCGGCGCATCATTGATGCCATCTCCGGCCACCATTACTTTTGCACCTTCTCTCCTTAGATTCTTCACAATCTCCTGCTTATCTTTTGGCTCAAGGCCTGCATATACATCAGTAATACCTAATTCTTTTGCAATTGCCTTCGCGGTTTTTTCATTATCGCCTGTCAACATAACAACTTTTAATCCCATTTTATGCAAAATGCTGATGACGCCAGGGGTTGTTTTCTTTATAGGATCTGAAATCCCGAGTATCCCCGCTATTTGTCCATCAACGGCTACCCAGGCGACTGTCCCAGCTTTCTCTTGAAGTTCGCCGGAATTCTTTTTTAATTCTTCGGGTAAACTTATTCCGTTATCTTCGATAAACTTTTGTTTTCCGAGCAAAACCGTCTTACCATTAACTTTACCTTTGACCCCTCCACCCGTTACGGACTGAAAATTATTGGCTGAAGACAAACCATAGCCTTTTTCCTTTACGTAATCAACTACGCAGCGCGCTAACGGATGCTCACTACTCTGTTCAATTGAAGCCGCTATGCTTAACAATGATTTCTCATCCCAGCCATTTGCCGTAATGGTGGCGGTTACTTGCGGTTTACCGGCTGTCAAAGTACCCGTTTTGTCCGTAAGAACATGGGTTATCCTCTCGCACTTTTCAATAGCCTCGGCGCTTTTAATCAATATGCCTGACTGCGCGCCTTTCCCAACGCCAACCATAATTGACATCGGTGTCGCCAACCCCAAAGCACAAGGGCAAGCAATAATTAAAACCGAAATAGCGCTGACTAAGGCATATGCTAAAACCGGCGGCGGGCCAAATATATACCAGATAATAAAAGCAATTACCGCACACCCCAAGACGGCAGGGACGAAATACCCGGAAACTTGGTCAGCAAGTTTCTGAATAGGGGCGCGGCTACGTTGCGCATCAGCCACCATTTTCACGATTTGAGAAAGAATGGTTTCAGGGCCTATTTTTTCAGCTCTCATCACAAAAGCGCCTGTCTGATTAACCGTCGCGCCGATAACCCGATCTCCTTTACTTTTTGCAACCGGAACCGGTTCACCTGAAATCATTGATTCGTCAATCGTGCTTTTGCCTTCGGTAACAATACCATCCAAAGGAACTTTCTCTCCCGGACGAACCCGTAATAAATCACCTTTTTTAATTTGATCAATGGCGGCATCTTCTTCTTTACTATCTTGAATACGATGCGCGACCTTTGCGGCCATGCCAAGTAACGCTTTAATCGCCTGGCCCGTTCTAGCGCGCGCTTTCGCCTCAAGAAGCTGCCCCAAAAGCACCAGAACTGTAATGACCGCGGCTGCCTCAAAATACAACCCAATCTCACCGTGCTGTTTTAATGATTCAGGTAAAATATTCGGGAAAAGAATGGCTATCGCGCTAAAACCATAAGCTGCCCCCACACCCATAGCAATCAGAGTAAACATATTAAGGCTCTTATTCAAGACTGATTTCCAGGCTTTCACAAAAAAAATATTTCCTGCCCAGAACACAACGGGTGTTGCCAAAATAAACTGCAACCAACGTGAAAGATTGGAAGAAATAAATGCTTTTAGATTGAGAACCGGAATCATTCCGCCAAGCGCCAGGAAGAAAACGGGAAGAGTCAACATTAATCCAACCCAGAATTTACGCGCCAGAATGCGCGCTTCTTTGCTATCTTCTTCTCCGGCAGAAGTAATCTTTGATTCAAGATGCATCCCACACTTCGGGCAGTCGCCGGGTTTATTCTGCTCAATCTCAGGATGCATAGGACAGGTATATCTACCGTTACTTTCAATTGTTACTGATTTTTCTGTAGAAGATCGTTTTAAAAATTTCTGCTTACAATTTTCGCTACAGAAATAATAGGTAAGGCTATCTTGCGTAAGTTTAATAGCTTTAGTTGTATCAATTTCCATTTTACAAATCGGATCTTTTATTTTTTCTGCCATAACGTCTGATAAATATATTACGTAACAAATAAGATTTGATTGATTGGTTAATTTCCCTTCGACATAGTTTAAGCAGGATGTTACCGTTTCGCCTTTTTGTATCTCGCAGGCGCTTCGGTGAATTTAATGATATGCTTCGCCATATCAACGCATTCTACAGGATACAAACCTACCGCGGTTTCCGCAGAAAGCATCACGTAATCCGTACCGTCTAATATGGCGTTAGCAACATCTGAAACTTCAGCCCTTGTTGGTATACGATTTTCAGTCATACTCTCCAGCATCTGGGTGGCGGTAATGACAAATTTTTTTGCCCGGTTGCATTTTCTGATTATCTCTTTTTGAACTATCGGCACTTCATATATAGGAATTGAAACACCCATGTCACCCCTTGCGACCATGATTCCATCACAAACTTTAATTATTCCATCAATGTTTTTAATGCCTTCTCGATTCTCGATCTTTGCGATAATCTGATATTTATACGGATAACTCTTAAGGTATTCCCTAATAATAAGGATATCATCTTTACTTCTTACAAAAGACTGGGCTATATAATCAATTTTATTCTCTATGCAAAAACGAATACTTTCTTTGTCTTTTAATGTCAATCCCTTGAAGCCCAACTTAACATCAGGCATGTTGATGCCTTTACGCTCTTTAATCAGCCCGGGAATAACCACTTTAGTCTTTAGTTTATTCTTCTCGCGCTCTAGAACTAAAAGAGCAATATTACCATCATCAATATAAATGTGCTGGCCTTTCTCGATCTCATTTAAAGAACCTTTGTAGTCAAACGGTATCAGGCTATCTTCTCCCAAGATATTCTCTTGAGTCAACCAAACTATCTGCCCTTTATTTACCTTGATAGCTTGGCTTGCCTTTAACCTGCCCACTCTTATACGATAGCCTTCCAAATCCCCTAATACTTTTGTATTTAAGTGATATTTTTTATTCAGTTTTCTTATGAGTCGTATCCGGGACAAATGGACCTTAAAGGCGGCGTGAGAGAAATTTAACCTTGCCACCTCCATACCGGCACCCATCATCTTTATTAAAACATTTTCTTTGCTTGAAGCCGGGCCTAAAGTGCAGATTATTTTAGTCTTTGGCATTTATAGCTCTAAATTTTTATTTATTCCCCGCGGCGCTAAAACCCCGCCTTTTTAACCCAACAGGGCAGTCTGGTGACTAGGGCGGGGATTATAAGGTGTGCCGCTTGGGAATTAGCCGTGCTAATACCCCGGTCTTTAAGGCCGGGGATTTATAGAAGGCTTTATTTATCTTTAATATACTTTTCCTGAAAGCCTATTTCCATTTTTTTATTACTACGGCGCCCTTCTTCCTTATCTCTTGTTTCGATTAACTTGCCTGCACCCCCCGGCGAAAGCTTACACCGAAATGATCCATTATTTTATCGGTACGGACTTTTATAAAATCATTTATAACGAAGAAAACAAAAGCGTATCCCCATACGAAAAGCGCTAACCTCCAGCCTATCGGCTTCATAAATATCCCGTACACCGCAAATAATGTTGCAACAACCTGGGTTATCTCACATGTCAATATCAATGCAAGAGCAGGATAAGGTTTATGCCAAAAAGGGTCTTCTCCTGTTCTAGCTAAATAAATAGTCATATGTCCGGCAACCGCTAATTTTAAGAAAATAAGCGTTTGAATCATTGGGCGGTCAAGATGAAAAATTTCTTTCCCGATCCAAAACATCCCAAAACTAGCAAATACACCGGCTATCCCCAAAACAGTCGACAGGCTCAAAACCCTTCTCATGTTCCAGCTTACCGGGTTTGGATAAATCTTCGTCTTATCGTAAGCAATCATCATAATAGGTATATCGTTAAGCATCGCCAGGATAACAATCATAATGGCGGTGACTGGATAGAAATTAAAAATCAGGATTGACAGAGTCATAAACAACAAAACCCTGGTTGTCTCCGCGATACGGTAGATCGCATAGCTGTTCATGCGCTTGAATATCTTACGGCTCTCCTTAACCGCATCAATTATAATCGAAAGGCCGGGCTTAGTAAGAACAATGGCCGCTGCAGACTTTGCTGCATCAGTAGCGCCTGCAACCGCTATCCCCGCGTCTGCCTTCTTAAGCGCCGGGGCATCATTAACGCCATCGCCAGTCATTCCAACAATATGGTTTTTCGCCTGTAATTCTTCTACTATTTTATACTTATGCTCCGGAAAAACCTGGGCAAAACCATCCGCACTCTCAATAATCTGCTGCGCCTCCTTATCGGATTTATCCAGGAAACTAGACGCGGGCTGAATATTTTCTCCTAAGCCAACTTCTCTCGCAATCTCCTTGGCCACAGCGATATGATCTCCGGTTACCATTTTTACATTTAAGCCCATTGACCTGGCTGTTTTTATGGTATCTGCGGAATCTTCGCGCGGCGGGTCATAAATCGCAAAAAGTCCTGCGTATTGCCATTGCCCCGAATCATCTGTTTTAGCAATGCCGAGCGCGCGGTAACCTTTAGCCGCAAAATCATTAACAATTTCTTCTATCTTAGAAGAAATTATATCTTTATCGGCGACAAGGGAAAGAATAATCTGCGAGGCACCTTTGGTTACCTTAAATTTTTTGCCCCCGCTTTCTTCTATGCTTGCTTCGGTGCGTTTTGCAACCGGGTCAAACGGCTTGAAAGAAATTACTTTATACTTATCGAAATTTTTTGTGACTTCACTTGTTGATTGAGCCTTGGCAATAATGGTGTCATCTATAGGATCTTTATCTTCTCCCCTAGAAGCCAATCTGCCCCATAG
>JALOBR010000022.1 GCA_023228195.1 Candidatus Omnitrophota bacterium | reverse complement strand
AGACCGGTGAAATTACCTTTGACAAGGTGCTTCTTGTAGCCGGTGACGACAAGGTTAGCCTTGGTATTCCTTATGTTAAGGGTGCAAAGATAACAGCTCAGATAAACGGCGAGAAGAAGGGAGTCAAGGTTTTAAGCTATAAATACCGCAGGCGCAAGAAATCACGTCGGATGCGCGGCCACAGGCAAATTCATACCCTCCTCAAAATTGTTGATATCATAGCATAAATAACCAATAACCAAGATACAAATTCCAAACAAATTCTAATATTTAATGACCAATGACCAAACGGTTTATTATTCTTTGTTTGGTTATTGAATATTGATTATTGGTCATTATTTGGTTATTGTATCTTGGAGCTTGGCTATTTATAATAGAAATGATATATGATTATCGATGAAGTGAAAGTCTATTTTAAGGCAGGTAATGGCGGAGAAGGTTCTTTTTCTTCTATGAAGTATTCTGCCCGGCGTGTAATTGGCGGCGGCGGAGACGGAGGCCGCGGCGGAGACGTTATTTTAAAAGTAAGCCCCCATCTTTCAGACTTGATCAAATTTAATGAGAGAAGAAAATTTGTTGCCGAAAACGGAGAAAAAGGGAAAGAGTTTAACAAGAAAGGAAAACACGGCCAGTCCCTTTTTGTTCCTGTTCCCAAAGGTACGCAAATTGTTGACTTAGAAGGAAATCTTATTATTGATTTAAACGAAGATAACCAGGAATATTTGATTTGCAAGGGCGGCTCCGAAGGAAAAGGAAATTTTAAAAAAATGTATAGTCTTCCCGCGCAACCAGGGGAAGAAAAAGAAGTAATCCTTTACTACTGCATTCCAAACGATGTCGCTATAGCCGGATTTGCAAATACCGGCAAAACATCTCTTTTCAATAAGCTTACCGGAAAATCTTACGCTGTAGCAGACTATCCATTTACTACAAAATCCTGCGTATGGGCGCCTATCGAAATTGAATTCAGGAAATTTACAATAATGGATACGCCTCCGGTAAAGAAAAATACAAAAAATATCTATCTGGAAAATAGTTTTCTCAAACACTTATTCCGTAGTAAAATAATCCTACTTGTCAGCGATAACCCTGGTGAGTTTAAAAGCGAATTTTCCGCTCTTAAAAAGGAAATTTCCTCATTTGATAAGCTTTTAACCAGCGGCAAAAAAATTTTTTACTTATTGAATAAAGTTGATAAAATAGATAAAAATATCATTGATTTAAAGGGAGTTATGCCTGTTTCAACGATTGATGATGAAGGCATAGAGGTGCTGAAGAAAAAGATAATCAAAGCACTCAAGGAAATAGACCGCAAAGCGCAAGAACAAAGTTTGTAACCATGGCCTCTAGGTAATAAAATTATGAAAAAAATCGTAGTAAAAGTCGGCAGCAGCATAATCGCCCCATCCGGGAAGTTGGATAATTCTTTGATAGGGGCGCTCGTAAAAGATGTTTTGGAAGCACAAAAAGCCGGGGTTAAGGTTATTCTTGTAAGCAGCGGCGCAATCGCCTGTGGGGCGGATAAACTTAGAGTTAGTAAAAAACCGACTGACACAACGGCCCTTATGGCATTTGCATCGCTTGGCCAAATTATACTTATGGATGCATATGAGGCTGAGTTTAAAAAACATAAAAAATCCTGTGCGCAGATTCTTCTTACCTGGGACGATTTTGACAATCGTAAGCGCTTTTTAAACGCGCGAAACACGATAAACAAGCTCCTCTCTTTGGATATCACACCGATAATAAATGAAAATGATGCTGTATCTTTTGATGAAATAAAATTCGGTGATAATGACAGGCTTTCTGCTTTGGTTGGAGATTTGGTTCGTGCGCAAACATTGCTTATATTGTCGGATGTTTCCGGGCTTATGGATAAAGAAAAAATAATAAATACGGTTATTAAAATCGATGAAAAAATTTCATCTTTGGTAAAGTTCAAAGGCAAGGCTTTTACCAGCGGCGGCATGTCTACGAAACTAGAAGCAGGAAAGATTGCAACCTGCTCAGGCATAAGAATGATTATTGCATCCGGCCACACTGAAAGAGTTATCTCACGCATTGTAGGCGGAGAAAATTTAGGCACAACATTTTTGGCGCAAGACGCCGTGTGCAAAGCCCGCAAGCGATGGATTGCTTTTAGTAAAAAAATAAAAGGTAAAATTTATGTAGATACCGGCGCGAAAGAAGCAGTATTAAACCATGGCAAAAGCCTTCTTTGCGTAGGCATCATCAGGACAGATCAGGATTTTAAAAGAGGAGATTCCGTAGAAGTTTTAGATGAAAATGAAAATATCCTGGGTTGTGGGATAGTTAATTATTCCTCAGACGAATTAATTAACTGCCGCACCAAGAAATTCGAAAAAGAAGTTATACACAGAAATAATTTTGTTATGAAAGAATACAGATAACCACAGATTTGAAAGCGGATGATCACAGATGATTTTATCTGTGATCATCTGTGATTTTTTATCTGCGATCATCTGTGTAAAAAAAAATTACAATGCAGAAATACGTAAGAAATCTAGTTAAAAAAGCGAAAGAGGCGAGCTATAAATTAGCGCAGTTGGATAGCGAAAAAAAGAACGCCATACTGTTTCAAATGGCCGATTATCTTCTTAAGAATAAGGAATTTATTCTTAAAGAAAACGCGAAGGATGTTAAAGCCGCCATAAAAAATAAATTACAGCAAAGCTTCATCGATCGTCTTACACTTTCCGATAAGCGTTTAAATGAAATGAGTAATTCCCTAAAAGAAATTGCAAAGTTGCCTGATCCTGTCGGTAAAGTTATCGGCGAGTGGCAGCGGCCAAACGGCCTTAAACTTAAGAAAGTAAGAATTCCTATCGGAGTTATCCTGATAATTTTTGAAGCGCGGCCCAACGTAACAAGCGACTGTGTAGGGCTTCTTTTTAAATCATCAAACGTCGCGATACTCCGCGGCGGGAAAGACTCTGTAAATTCGAATAGAGCCATAGGAAAAATTCTTAAAGAAGCGATACGTTCCAGCGGTATAGACTTCGAGCCTTTTTTTATCGTAGAAAAAACAGAACACAAGATAGTTGATTTGTTACTTCGTGAAAATGAATATATAGACTTGGTTATGCCAAGAGGCGGAGAAGCCCTCATACGCAAGGTCGTAGAAAATTCCAAAATTCCTGTAATAAAACACTACAAGGGGGTATGCCATATATTTGTAGATAAAGCATTAGATATGGGCAAAGCATTGCGTATTTGCGTAAATGCGAAAGTGCAAAGGCCTTCTGTTTGCAATGCCGTTGAAAAAATTCTTGTGCACCAGGACGTAGCAGGTAATTTCCTTCCCTTATTAAAAAAAGAACTCGATAAATATAAAGTGGAAATAAGAGGAGACAGTAAAACCTGCCGCATATTAAAAGGTATAAAAAAAGCAAAAGATGCGGATTGGTTTGCTGAATATCTGGATTTGATAGTTACGATAAAAGTTGTGGCAAACATAAACGAAGCAATTTCGCATATAAACTTTTACGGCTCTCATCACACAGACAGCATTGTTACGAAAGATTTAAGCAAGGCGGCAAAATTTACAAAAGGAGTTGATTCTGCCTGCTGTTTCGTAAATATTTCAACCCGTTTTAGCGATGGCTTTCAGTTTGGCCTAGGCGCTGAAATAGGCATATCTACCGATAAGATCCACGCCCGCGGCCCCATGGGATTACAGGAGCTTACTACTTACAAATGGGTGGTTGAAGGGGATGGGCAAATCAGAGAATAAAAAAGAGCTATAAGGTGTCAGCAGCTGAAGACTGAACGCTGAAAGCGCATCAAAATAATGAAGATAGGAATTTTAGGTGGAACATTTAATCCGCCGCACGTAGGGCATTTGATACTTGCTCAGGAAGTCGCGCAAAAGCTTTCCCTGGATAAGATTTTTTTTGTTCCCACCAACATACCACCGCATAAAGAAAGCCACAATGTAAAAGGCTGCGACAGGCTTAATATGGTGAATCTTGCGATTAAAGGAGATAGCCGTTTTGAGGCGCTTGATTTAGAGATAAAGCGCGGAGGCGTTTCTTATACAATAGATACGGTGCGCGAGCTTAAAAATAAATTTAAGCGTGCGGAATTCTATCTTATAGTCGGCTCAGACTTGGCCAATGATTTTCCTACCTGGAAATATTTTGAAAGCTTAAAAAAAGCAGTTAAAATAGTCGTTGCCAAGCGCCGGGCATACCCATTGGAAACAAAAAACAGATTTATAATCGCGCAAATTGTGCAGATGGGAATTTCTTCTTCTTACATAAGAGGGTTGATAAAAAAAAGATTTTCTGTAAAATATCTTGTTAACGATAGTGTGGCAAAGTATATAGAAAAACATAAGTTGTATAAATAGTTAACACGAATTGCCACGAATTAAAAACTAATTGCCACGAATGGGAAACAGATTTATTCGTGGACATCCATCTCTGATTCGTGGTCATTCGTGTCACAAGAAAGGAGTCAAATGATTAAATTTGGTACAGACGGCTGGCGTGGTGTAATTGCTGATAATTTTACCTTTGATAATGTAAGAATAGTTTCTCAGGCAATCGCTGAGTATCTGTATAAGCAGGGAAAAGGCAATAAGAAAGTAGTAATCGGTTATGATCGCAGGTTTTTATCCGCTGAATTCGCTAAAACTGTTGCATTGGTGCTTGCGGCCAACAAAATAAAAGCAGTTTTGTCGAACTCCGCAGTTCCTACACCTGCCGTAAGCCTTCACGCTTTGCATGGAAAATATGATTTAGGTGTAATGATTACGGCATCGCATAACGGCGCAGAATTCAACGGCCTTAAAATAAAAACAAAAGACGGCGCTGCCGCCGATAAGACTATTACCGACAAAGTCGAATCTCTTCTTTATAAAACAAAGCCAAAAACTATCAGCGAAGAAGCGGCGAAAGCCAAAAAGTTTTTGGAGATTAAAGATTTAACCTTTCTTTATGTCGATTTTCTAAAAAAATTCGTGAACTTAAATAAAATCCGTAAATTAAAACTTAATATCTTAGTTGACGTTATGTATGGCGCAGGAGACAATTTCATCGAGCATGTTCTTGGCAAATGTAATATAAAGGTAAATTACCTGCACAACGAGTTTAACCCTTCGTTCGGCGGTTTCCACCCCGAGCCGATTGAAGAAAATCTAATAGAAATGGAGAAAAGGATGAAGTCAGGCAATTATGATTTAGGTGTTGTGCTTGACGGAGATGCAGACAGGATCGCGACTTTCGACAGTTATGGTAATTATGTAAATGCACAGGTAATACTTCCGCTTTTAAGCATACATATGGCTAAAAATAGAAATGAACAAGGCGGTATCGGCAAAACTGTTGTTGGAAGTAATATTATAGATGATGTTGCAATGTCGCTTGGGGTAGCTTGCTATGAAACCCCGGTTGGTTTTAAATATATTTCAAGCTTATTCAAGGAAAAGCTTATTTCAATCGGCGGAGAAGAAGCCGGCGGCATAGGGTTTAATGGTTATATTCCGGAAAGAGATGGTTCTGCCGCAGCGCTTTTGTTGCTTGAAATGATGGCCATCGAAAAAAAGAGTTATGGTAAGCTTCTGGATGGCTTATATAAAAGTTACGGAAGGTGGTTCTACAGCAGAACTGCAATCCCCGTAAAAAGCCTTAAGAAAAGCGTAAACGATTTAAAGCTGCCAACCTCGCTTTTTGGAAAAAAAATAGAACGAATAAATAAATTAGACGGTATTAAGTTAATTACTAAAGACAACTGGCTTATGTTTCGCCAATCAGGGACAGAGCCCATCGTTAGAGTATACGCTGAAAGCAAATCTAAACAAGAAGCAGACAGGTTGCTTTCTCTAGGCAAAAAAATGATCTATGACTTATGAATTCTGCAAGGGGCTTTGTTTCCTGCTTGTAAGTTTGTTTTGCAAGATAGAGGTAGAAGGAAAAGACGTATTTCCGAAAACCGGGCCTTTTATTTTGGCCTCAAACCACATAAGCTACCTTGACCCGGAAGTCGTCGGGATGGTCTGCCCAAGGCAATTGAACTATCTGGCCAAGGAAGAATTATTCAAAAATAAATTAGCCGCAGCGTTTCTTAAAAAAATAAATGTAATACCCATTAAAAGGGGTCATGCGGATTTGCATGTTTTACGTTTGAGCTTAAAGATACTGGAAGATAGGCCTTTGCTGATTTTTCCGCAAGGCACCCGCGCAACTAATTACGATTCTTTTAAGGAGGGTGTTGGTTTTCTTTATAAAAAGTCTCAAGCGCCGGTGATAGTGGCTAAAGTTTACGGCACAGACAAGGTTCTCCCTAAGGGCGCCAGGTTTTTAAGATTCGGCAAAATAAAGGTTATTTTTGCCAGGGTAGAGGGCTTAGAGGGCCAGAATACCCGTCACCAGGTGACTGCAAAGGTTATTGAAACCATAAAAAGCCTTTAAAACACAGACGATCACAGATTGCAAAACAGATGACCACAGATAAATCTGCGATCATTCGCTTCACAATCTGTGCTAATCTGCGTCTTGACAAAAACAAGCCTTTAAGAGATAATTGTTGCCCCGTAAAGGCCTCGGTTATTATTAGATAGCGGGCTAAGGCAATTCATGCCTAGCGAGGTAATTTAGGGAAAAATTAGATATTTAATTCTGGGTTAACCCGGGATAAATTGGAGGTTTAAAGCTAATGGAAAAAGTATCATCAGAATTGGAAAATGCCTATTACGCTTCAATCAAGGAATTGAAGGAAGGGGAAATCGTAAAAGGCAAAATCGTCAGCGTAACCCAAAAAGAAGTTGTAGTGGATGTGGGTTATAAGTCGGAAGGTATGCTGCCGCGCGATGAATTCGCAGGTGTGGATATCGAGAATTTGAAGGAAGTCGATGTATACGTTGAAAACGTTGAAAACGACGAAGGAAAAGTAATACTTTCTTTTAAGCGCGCCAGGGAATCAAAAGGCTGGTATACGTTGATAAATGAGCACAAAGAAGGCGATTTGGTTGAAGGCTCAATACTACGCAAGGTTAAAGGCGGCTACATAGTTGAAGTTTTCGGAGTTGAAGGGTTCTTGCCGCAAAGCCTTTCCGGTATCAGGCACGCAGGTGAAGAGCCTACTGTCGCTAAAAAGTGCTTTTTGCAGATAGTAAAAATGACAAAGAATAGAGAAAATTTCATTCTTTCGCGCAAAGATGCCGTAAGGATGGAAAAAGAAATGTCCCGTAAGAAGATATGGGAAGAGATAGAGATAGGCAAGACCATGAAAGGCAAGGTAAAAAGCGTTACTAATTTCGGAGCGTTTATAGATTTGGGCGGTCTCGATGGATTGCTCCATATCGCGGATATGAGCTGGAAAAAAATCAGCCATCCTTCTGAAATAGTCGCGGTGGGAGACGAAATCCAGGTAATGATTCTTAACTTCGACAAGGAAAAAGGGAAAATTTCCCTCGGCCTTAAACAGACAACTCCTGACCCATGGAAAGAGATAGAACAGAAATATCCATCAGGCACCACCATAAAGGGAAGAATTACAAACATTCAGAATTACGGTATATTTGTTGAACTTGAGAAGGGGATAGAAGGCCTTGTCCATGTAAGCGAAATTTCCTGGACAAAGAAATTCCTTAATCTCTATGAAATGTTTGCGGTGGGCGATGCTATTGAAGCAAAAGTCATAAGTATAGAACCAAACGAAAGAAAAATCTCCTTAAGCATAAAACACTTAGAACGCGATCCATGGGAAGATGTAGAAAATCTGGTAACTATGGATGCGGAAACAAAGGGAAAAGTGACGGGCTATGGCGATGGTTGTGCTTATGCCGAACTTGAGAATGGCCTTGAAGGGGTAATCTATAATGAAGACATCTCTTGGACCAAACGCGTAACCCGTGCCCAGGAAGTTCTTAAAAGAGGCGCAAATTTAAGTTTTAAGGTTTTAGGCATAGACAAAACAAGCAGAAAAATAATTTTAGGCATAAAACAGTTAACAACTGACCCATGGGATCAGATCCAGGCGAAATACCCGATAGATACGGTTTTAGAGGGTGAAGTTGTGAAGGTCACGAATTTTGGCGTGTTTGTAAAGCTTGAAGAAGAACTTGAAGGATTAGTTTTTTCCGGAGAAATAGATAAAGAAATTATGGAAAAACTAAAACCGGCGGAGAAACTTAAAGTAAAGATTATAAAAATTGATCCAGGCTCTGCAAAAATAGGCCTTTCAGCAAGAATAGACGCGCCGGCTAGTTAAGGTTACGAAAGTTACGAAGGTTAAGCAGGTTACGAATGTTACGATAAAATGAATGTTTTAATAGTAACTTTCGTAACTTCCCGTAACCAGACTGCCATAGGCAGGCGCGTAACCTTCGTAACATAAATTGAAGGGAGCATTATCCTGGTGAAGAAGGAAATTGAACGTCATCTCGATTACATAAAAGAGAATGCCGTTGATGTAATCTCCATAGAAGAGCTTACCGGTAAACTCGAGAAATCTTTAACTGAGCATAAGCCTCTTAAATTAAAAATCGGCTTTGACCCAACCGCAAGAGACATTCATCTGGGCCATACCGTTCTTCTTCGCAAACTGCGCAAACTCCAGGACCTTGGCCACTTCGTTAATTTAATTATCGGAGATTTTACCGCCAAAATCGGCGACCCTTCCGGAAGAAGTATTTTACGGCCGGTTTTAAGCGACGAAGAAATCAAAGATAATGCTTCAACCTATACAGAGCAAGCCTTCAAAATCCTCGATAAGCAAAAAACGAAAATAATTTTTAACAGCTCCTGGTATAAAGAAATGGACATATCGAAATTCCTTTCTTTGCTTTCTTCCTATACGGTTGCAAGAATGCTTGAAAGGGATGATTTTAGCCTGCGCATGAAGGAAAACCGGCCGCTTACAATAGTTGAAATGGTTTATCCTCTAATCCAGGGTTATGATTCGGTAATGATGGAAGCCGATATAGAATTCGGCGGAACAGACCAGAAATTTAATTTAATTGTCGGCAGGCACTTACAGGAAGTTTACGGAAAACAATCGCAGGCAATAGTTACAATGCCGCTCCTTGTCGGCTTAGACGGTAAAAACAAGATGTCAAAGTCGTTGGGTAACTATATAGGGATAACTGAAGAGCCGAAATCTATGTTTGGAAAACTTATGAGTATTTCCGACGAGGTAATGCTTGAGTATTTTCGATTGCTTACGGATATCCCGCTTGAAAAAGTAAAAAAGATGCATCCTAAAGAAGCAAAGCTTATGCTCGCCGAGACAATAGTTTCTTTTTATTATTCTAAGGAATCCGGGAAAAAAGAAAAAGAAGAATTTGAAAAAATATTTTCAAATAAAGAGCTGCCGCAAGACATACCAATGTATCGCTCCGGTAAAGAAAGTGTAGATTTAATAGAAGTGCTTTTTAAAGAAAAAATAGTTTCCTCTAAAAATGAAGCCCGCCGCCTGCTTACTCAGGGAGGAATTTCCATCGTAGAATCTGACCCATCCAAAACCTCAACAGTAAAAGAACAAACCCTAAAACTGCCCTCTCAGGGCCTGGTTATTAAAATCGGCAAACGCAAATTCCTGAAAATCGTTCCTTAAAACCGCAAACCTTTTCATGAATCAAAATTAACCGGCACCTAAAATTACAGAGCATAATAGCATTTTTAGGCTTGTTGTTTGGGAATGTCTATGCTATATTAAAAACTATATTTGTCTTTGTAGCCCTAGAGCTTAAAACTTTGCCTAAACTAAGAGGTGAAAAGGCTAATAAAAATGAGGCAAAAATATTTCGTTAAAACCAAGAAAAATTGCAGCGCAGTTTTCGCTCACCTTTTTATGAAAGGCTTAGTTCATTCTGTTGCGGTAAGATTAGAGAAATCTATCTTTCAAGATTCCCTAAAGTCATTTTTTTGCTTGTGCTTTGCGCTGAAGTTAATTTTTCTCTTGGTTTACCTGTTTCGCGTAATGCCTGCATCAATTTTCCTTACGCCACCACTTTAAATATTACAGAGCATATCCTAAAACTTTTTTCCTTGGAGAAAACATTTTCAATCTCAAATGGTAAATGCGCAAATTTGATGACAGCGAGGAAGTTTGGCGAAGAAGTGAGTTAATTGCATATTTAGTTTAAATAAAGGAGGTGTCTCGTGAAAAAAGGTTTTACATTGATGGAATTGATTATAGTAGTGGTTATCATAGGTATTCTTGCGATGGTAGGTTTGCCCCAATTTTTCAGAGTTGCTGAAAGAGGCCGTTCTGCAGAAGCAATCGCTGCTTTGGGTGCTTTAAGGAGCGCAGAGCTTAGATTTGCTGCGGAAACAAATAGCACAACTAACGTTGCAACAAATTTAGATATGGACGTTCCGGGCATTACTCCTAATACCCCGGCCCTTAGGTTTTTTACTATTACATTTGGCAATCCAGTAAACCCAAACACAAACCCAACTGCTGTAGTAGCTAGAGCACAGAGAAATAACGTCAGCAATAGTTACGGCAACTACATTTTGCACATCCAGGCCGATGGAGTTTTTTTCTGTACTGGCGGCGCCAATAATATTTGTGATTTAGTTACGCCAAAATAGGATAAACAATAAGTATAGCTATATGCAATGGGGCAAGGTCTTGGCAGGATTGGTTAGAATTTGGAAGAGCTAGTAAATTTAGGCAAATAGGATCACAGGGCATGAGAAAATATTTTCTTCCCGGGTTTTATTTTAATGGAAAAAATAAAAATCCGCCCCATAACGCATTGCCCTTAAATTAAAACCGCAAATTCCTGAAAATCGTTCCTTAATAGTTATTTTAAAACTAAGTACTAGTTAAAATCAAATTAAATATATGCAAAATGAATTAACGCAAAAAATTAAATCAGAATTATGGCCTAAGTTTTCAACAAAAGATTTCCCGTCTGAATGGGATGGCAGGAATTCGGATACTAAAGATTATTGCGGCGGAAAATTAAGCCAAAGATTTTGGGAATATTTTAAAGTCGTTGAATTACTGGATTTGGACCAAAATTCAGTAGTTTTAGATATAGGGGGCGGTTCACCTGACACAGGAGTTGGTGCTTTTGCGTTGTTGTTGTCAAAATATATAAAAAAAATAATTGTAATGGATCCTAAATATTGAATTAGTTAAACAAAATGCAAGCCATGAAGAGTTAAAAAAAATTTTAGCAGAAAATACAAACTAAATCCTGAAACGTTACAAAAATCCCGCAACAAACCTTCTTTCGGAAAAAAGATGGCGATTTATCTTACTAAAAAGCATACTAACCTTACTAATAGAGAAATAGGCAATACTTTTATGATAAGCCCGACCGTAGCCATAAAAGCTGCAAGAAACATTGAGGGATTGATGGCAGAGAATAAAGAGAAGCAGAAGAGGGTTGAGAGTGTAGTTTCAGTATTCAGCGCCTGACCCCTATCTTCTTTTTGTGGGTGCTGGCTTAATATATAATGTCGCAGTCACCGGAGGTGAAGCAACGCATGTGTTGACGATAAATGAAATACCAGCGCATACTCACACTACATATGCCGCAGGCGATGAGGCAGAAGGTGGTTTAGCAGATGGTAAAAGAGGTGGTAGTTACACTACTAATCCTACTGGTGGCGGGCAAGCGCATAACAATTTGCCACCGTACTACGCACTTTGTTATATTATGAAAAAGTAAAGATATGAATTGTAGCTAAAACTATTCCGGAATGAAATAACCAAGAAGGAACAGAAAATGCAACCACAAAATGAAAATGTATACGGAATAATTCCAGAAAATGTGCCACCAAAATTTTTTGCGAAGCATTTTAAGCCTTACGAACTTGCCAGAAAAGATGCCGCAGGAAAGATGGTATTAGAGATTGGTTTTGGCGATGGTTATGGTGCAGCATATTTAGCTGCAGCCGCTAAAAAAGTTATAGGTGTGGATCCTACTATAGCTAACATAGATCATGCTAGAAAAAAATATCAATTTTCTAATTTAGAGTTTCAAGTCGGAGATGCCACGGCTCTTAAATTTGATAATGAATGTTTCGATATGGTTTGTTCGTTTCAGGTTATCGAGCATATTCCAGAAGATAAGTTATTACCGTATTTATCAGAAATAAAGAGAGTGCTCAAAAATACAGGAAAATTTTATGTCTCGACTTTGAATCTCGCATATGCTATGAAATCTCCGCTTACTTATCAAAAGAATCTTGATCACTGTAAAGAATTTACACTGGATGAACTTAGAGATTTGTTAGTACAAGTATTTCTCGATGTTCAAATTTATGGTTTGCAGCTTACTTTAAAACATAGGTTTTACCAAAGACTGAAAAGAATAGGAATTTTTAATTTTCTCCCAAAGGCAATTAACCCGGTAGTTATATTTTATAACAGGATAACCATAAAAGATTTTAAAGTCGTTCCTTTTAACCTAGAGAAAGCAATAGATTTTATTTGTATTTGCGGAAAATAACAGTAAAGCTTTCTTGAAAGTCATAAAATACCTAGTTAAATACTTAAAAACCAGCCTCTCCCGTCTTTAACTTCATAATACAATTTGCAAAATAGGTCAGGATACCTGCCAAAAGGATGGAAAACTTAAGCCTTTGATTTGAAAAAAAATAAAAATAAATTTGACAAATCATCAAATTTATGCTATACCAAGATTACCCGATTTTTAAAACTATTATGAGTCCGCGGTTAATATTACAAAAAAGTAACCACCATATCTGAAAGATTAGCATTTTATTGTATTTTTTAAAAGGAAGGCAGATAGAAAAATGAATATCTTAGTAACAAAAAACAGTAAAATTGCCTTATCCTTTATCGTATTTTTTTTAACTGGTTGTTCGTCGGCGATAACGCGATATAACTATAATTTACAATATTCACCAAGCAAAGATAAAACTTTCAATCGCAGGGCCCCAATTAAGAAAAATTTTGTCTATAACAATTATGAAGTAGAGATTTTAGGTAGTATTTTAGCTGGTGATACTGGATTCTCTTTTGAATGTGGAGAAGGGTATGTTTTAGATATTTTTCAAAAAGAAGCCTATGCGCTTGGTGCCGACTTGATAAATATTACTTACGAGAGAAGAATGGATATTTGGTCTAGCTGCTATAGGGCTAAAGCTGAATTTTTACGGTTTAAAAACCGGAGGATTGCTAAGGATTTGAAATCAGATAGTCAGTATATTAGATGAATCATTGAAGGATTGATTACAAATTTGTCGCAAAATAATTATTTATATTGTCAGCTAAAATACGGAGGAGAATTATGCGTATCCTAAAAACGACTTTCATTCTTATTGGTATATTTTTTATGACGAGTTGTGCTACGATTATTCATGGTCCTAACCAGAATATTTTTGTGTCATCAAAACCAGCAGGCGTAATCGTGAAGATGGATGATCGTACAGTAACTACGCCTAACTGCATCCAACTTCATCGTGGTTGCCCGTCATATGTTTTACAATTCGAAAAAGAAGGTTATAAACCAGTTGCGATAAGATTAGTTCAGGCCACTGATGGCTGGGTATGGGGTAATATTCTAATCGGAGGGATAATTGGCATAGCCATAGATTTCTCGAACGGCTCTGCATATGAATTGACGCCAGAAAAGACAGAAATTGTTTTAAAGAAAATAGATAAAGAAAATTTAAAAGCCCCGGATACTGATATATTGGTTTATATTGATAAAGACAATCTGAGACAAGGAAATAAGAAAAATAAAGATGGAAAACCACAAGACAAGGGAGTTAATCTTAGTTTCTAAACCATTTTATATTAAAATTGTTTCTGTTCTTACAAGATGGCAATCTGTCCCCGAAATCAACAATAAAACTCTTGCCGAATAAAATTTGCCGATGATGGAAAAGCCACGGAATCAGCAATAAATGGCTTAAGAGTGATTTCGGGGACGCATTAATCAATTTTCGGTCGTTATTTATTTGTTCCCATCAACAGATAGAATAAGCTATCCTCCCCTATCTAACCATTTCCCTGTAGGTAACATTTTGATTACCTGTTCATGAAAATAAAATCCCTTGCAATTCAGCTTGTGATTGTTATAATATACCGGTCAATCAATCCCTTTGCCGGAATTCTACAAGCTCCGCTTGTGGAAAAATCGATTAGGGACGTCTCGCTTAAGAACTTCAGGCTTTTTTAAATTATGTAGTCTGCCTAGCCCAACAGGACACTCTGTTGGGTAGATATAACAATTCGCTTATGCCACAATTAAGAAAAGACCCGATTTTAGGAAGATGGGTTATAATCTCAACAGAGAGAGCCCGCAGGCCGAAGGATTTTCCTCATGTTGATTCTTCGCCTGCCGAGAAAGAATGCCCTTTTTGTAAGGGGAAAGAAGACCAAACCCCTCCGGAAATATTTTCTATTAAGGACAATCAGGGTAATTGGCGCGTAAGGGTTGTGCCCAGCAAAAAACCATTTTTGAATCCCAATGTAGAGTTTTGGAAGAAAGGAAAAGGCCCCTACGATTTGATAAATGCTTTAGGCAGCCACGAAGTTGTGATAGAAACGCCCGAACATATTCACAACTTAGCAGATTTAAGCGAGGAATGCGTAAAGGATGTTTTGTCTACTTATTGCCTGCGTTTTAAAGAACTTGAGAAAGATAGCCGCATAAAGTATGTTTTAGCTTTTAAAAATTATGGATGGGATGCCGGTGGCGGAAGAATAAAACACGCGCGAAGCCAGCTCATAGCGACACCGGTTAACTTAAAAAGAGTAAAAGAAGAATTGGAAGGTGCA
>JALOBR010000141.1 GCA_023228195.1 Candidatus Omnitrophota bacterium | reverse complement strand
TTAAAAAAACGTTGGTCTCCCAACGCTTTGATGTTATTTTCCAATTGTAGTTTTTCCCCGAACGCCTTGAAACTTGGGGTTATTGTAACGCTATGGGATAGAGTGTCAAGGTAGTTCCTTAACAGGTTACGAATGTTACATTAGAAAAAACTTATTTTTTTTGTAACCTTCGTAACCTACGTAACCTGCGTAACTTTCGCAACCTTAATTAGAGGCTCAACGACAGATTCTCATCCCCTATTAACGCGCTGATTTCTTTTAAAGCGCCTTCGGTAAGCCTTAGGCAGAATTGATTGGCAGTTTTAATTTTAACGCCGTTAAGCTTTGCGTTTCTAAAAGCGAAAACAACCGGGGTATTGCCACGGTTATTTAGAAAAATATTTTTAAGGCCTGCGAGAGGAAATTTCTCCTGGTTTATAGCGATATTAAGGCCTTTAATACTGTCGAAAATACGCTCAATCGGAATAATTTTAGCGGCTAATACCTTCGGCACTCTTTCTTTTGATTCCAGTTTGCCCTTAATAACTACTATGCTTTTTTCCTTGATATCTGCCGCAGCTTCCGCAAAAAGCCTGGGAAAAACAAAAACCTCTACGGTTGAAGTTTCATCTTCAATCTTTAAAATTGCCATACGTTCGCCGCTTCTTTTTGTAGTTATAATGCGCGCTTTTTCAACTATGCCGCAGATGATTACCTCTTCGCGTGACTCCTGCTCATAGAGAGAAATAATTTCTTCTCGATTTAAATGTTTTACGGTATTTACATAAGAATACAACGGATGGCTGGTTACGTATATACCTAAAAGCGCTTTTTCAAAACTTAAAATCTGAAGTAGCGGCCACTCTTCAACGTCAGGTATTTCCTGCTGTATTTTTGGCGCATTAAATAATAGAAACTGCGAGGGGTCTTCCTTTTTTGTGCTTTTTGCCAAAACTTTATCAAGTATAGCTATCATCTGCGCGCGTTTAAGGTTGAAACTATCCATTGCGCCGGACTTTATAAGGCTTTCAAGAACTTTTTTATTTACCACCCTTGAATCAACGCGGTCGCAGAATTCAAAGAAATCATCAAATTTTTTCTGTTTTCGTATTTCAATTATATTATCCAAGGCAGTTGTTCCTACGTTTTTAATTGCCAAAAGCCCAAACCTTATGTTCTTCTCGTCAGTAACCGTAAAATTAGCGAAACTTGTGTTTATGTCAGGCGGAAGCACTTTCATCCCCATATGGCTTACTTCATTTACGTATTCAACGATTTTATCGGTATTGGTGCGTTCACTTGTTAGAAGCGCCGCCATAAACTCAACCGGATAATTCGCTTTTAGATACGCTGTGCGGTAAGAAATTAAAGCGTAAGCGGTTGAATGGCTTTTGTTGAAACCATAACCTGAAAAGTAGTCTATTAAATCGAAAATTTGGGTCGCGGTTCTTTCTGATACACCATTCTTTTTGCTTCCTTGGACAAACAAATTACGCTGCTCTTCCATTATTTCAGGAATCTTTTTGCCGATTGCTTTTCGCAGTAAATCTGCCTGCGCGAGGCTGAAACCTGCAAGTTTCGAAGCAATCTGCATAGTTTGTTCCTGATAAAGGATAATACCGTAGGTTTCTTTAAGTATTGATTCAAGCTTTGGATGGCCGTAGCTTACGGGTTTTTTGCCCTGTTTCCTTTCGATAAAATCATCGACCATTCCGCTGCCCAATGGCCCAGGCCTATAGAGCGCCAGGACTGCGATTAAATCTTCGAAGCGGGTAGGAATAAGCTTTCTTAATATCTCGCGCATGCCCCTACTTTCAAGCTGGAACACGCCGATTGTTTGCGCGTCCGCAAGAAGCGAAAATGTTTTCTTGTCATTCAACGGAATATTTCCGATATCTAAATCTATTCCTCTCGTCCTTTTTATTATTTTAACGGTTGAATCTACAACGGTAAGGGTTTTAAGCCCCAGGAAATCCATCTTAAGCATACCTGTTTTCTCAAGAGATTCCATATCAAAACCGGTAACTATTTCTTCTTCCGCTCCTCTTATTAAAGGTATTCTATCCATTAAAGGCTTATCGGAGATAACTACTCCTGCGGCATGAGTTGATGCGTGGCGCGACAAACCTTCAAGCTGTATAGCCACATCGATTAAGCGTTTTATTCCGGCATCTGACTGATAAACTTGCGAAAGTTCCGGGGTGCTTGAAAGAGCTTCCTTTAAAGTCACCTGGTGGCCGACGATAGCAGGAATCATCTTTGCGATTTTATCGACATCAGAATAGCTATGCCCCATGGCGCGCCCCACGTCTCTTATTACGGCGCGCGCGAGCATTGTTCCGAATGTAATAATCTGGGCGACATTTGCCTCGCCGTACTTTTCGCCTACATACTTAAGGACAAGCGCGCGTTTTTCATAGCAAAAATCCATGTCAATATCAGGCATTGAAATACGCGCGGGGTTAAGAAACCTTTCAAAAAGAAGGTCATATTTAAGCGGGTCTATATCAGTTATACCGAGCAGAAAGCTTACGATACTGCCCGCCGCAGAACCCCTGCCCGGACCAACCGGTATATTATTTTCCTTGGCATGCTTTATAAGGTCCCAGATAATTAAAAAGTAGCTGGCAAAACCTGTTCCTTTTATTACGTCAAGTTCATACTCGAGCCGTTTAGTTACTTCTTCATTAACCTCACTGTAACGTTTTGGCAGATTTTCAGTAACTATTTTTCTTAAATATCCGACTTCGGTTTCATCCTTGGGAATCGGAAACCGCGGCAGGTGGATTTTAGAGAAATCCATAACCAAATTACATTTTTGCATTATCTCTAAAGTGTTGCTTATCGCCTCCGGTACATCTTTAAATATCGCCTTCATTTCATCGGGGCTGCGGAAATAAAAAGTATCGCTGTTAAATTTAAAACGATTTGTGTCATTTAAGGTAGTTTGCGTCTGGATGCATAAAAGCACCTCATGCGCGAATGACTCATTTTTTTCAAGATAGTGAATATCATTAGTTGCAACCGGCGGCACGTCTAATTCTTTTGAAATTTTTAAAAGATGCTCATTTACTTTTGTCTGTTCCTTAAGACCGTTTTCCATAATTTCGAGGTAGAAGTTGCCTTTACCGAAAATCTGCAGATAGTCATCGCATTTTTTGTACGCGCCTTTAATATCATCGGCAACTATAGCTGATGCAATTTCTCCTTTAAGGCAGGCGCTTAAACCGATTAAACCTTTGTTATACTGGCTTAATATTTCTTTGTCTACCCTTGGCTTATAATAAAAGCCTTCTAAGTGCGCAAGGCTTACAAGTTTTATCAAATTCTTATAGCCTTCCTCATCTTTGGCGAGAAGTATGAGATGGTAGTTCCCGGCGTCTTCGTTTTTATATTCTTTT
>JALOBR010000140.1 GCA_023228195.1 Candidatus Omnitrophota bacterium | reverse complement strand
GGAATAAATCCGAAATGCCGAGCAAAAAAGCCCCAAAAAGTATGTTTAAATACGCTTTCCGCTGCCATGAAATAAACCTTTTTTGGATATGCCGCAGCGACGATTACGCCATCCATCAGGCTCGTATGGTTACCGGCTAAAATTATTTTTTTACTTTGAGGAATGTTTTCCAGCCCGCTTACCTTTAAATCAAAAAAGAGCCTAAGGATTAACCGTAGGAATCCCCTAAATATCCGATAACCCACCTCTCCTTCTGATATGTATATCAATACGGCAGTTGCAAGGCTTCCCAGCCAGATAAAACCAAAAACATAAAAATAATTATATTTAGAAAGTATCTTTCCGACAGCTATCAAACTTACGAGAAAAACAAAATTAGTAACTATACCGCGTGCGCCAAAAACATTTGCCCGTAAAGAATCAGGGGTAGCCCTTTGTAAGAGCGAATCCAACGTAATCATTATCAGAGACGCCCCTATTCCCGCAAATATAAGTATGGGAATACAAAACGCAAAATCCGGCCTAAACATCATAAAAGCGTTGCAAAGTGAGATTATTCCAAAACCCATAAACAATATATTATTGTAGTTAAGCTTACCTATGCGCCTTCCTAAAAAGATTGCCCCGAAGCAAAGGCCTAAACCTAAAAAAGCAAGAAGTATGCCGTAACCTTGCGAAAATACCTTAAGTTCAATTCTTGAATAATTAAGGATAGTTATATAGAAGAAAGCTGAAAATAGCGAAAAAACGGCATTTAGCTGCACTATTCGCAGTATCAGCTGATGCCGGTTAATAAATGAAAGTCCGGCCTTTACCCCTTTTATAATATTAAACGGCGGGGTCGAAATATTTTTCTGTTTTTCTTTTACCGGGATAACTATATTCGCTATCATAATTGCCGAAATTATAAACGTAACGGCATTTACAAAAAACATAGGATATGGACCAAAGAATTTTATCAAATAACCTGCAATTAATGTGCCGACCAGCGTAGAAACCATACCGCTTGAAGCTACCAGTGAATTTGCGCTGACTACTTTCTCTTTTTCAACCATATTAGGAATAATTGCCATTTTTGCCGGAGAAAATAACGCTGACAACACGCCTACACTAAATATAATAAGATAAATGTAGCCCAACGAGTTTGCATGGCTGCTGATAAAAGGAATTGAAGCAACCAGCAGCGCTCTTAGTATATCGGCGAATATCATTATTTTCTTTCTGCTTAGCTTATCTCCGATTACGCCGAAAACCTGGCCAAAAAATAGAAACGGAAGCAAACTATAAAAAGTAATCCAGGCCATTTTCTCTCCTGTATCCGCGTAGAGAATCATCGCAATAGTTAAAAGCGCCATCTGGGTAAATCTATCGCCCAAAGCAGAAATAAACTGCCCCCACCAAAGAAATGAAAAACTTTTGTTTTTAAAAAGGCTTTTAAAATTACTCATAATTATCTTACCTTTTCCTCCATGTCTTGCTTAAATGCCTGCAATAACTGGTCCAACTTATCCTTATCAGACGATGAAAATTTTTCAAGAATCTTGTTAATCCCCGATACATGCTTTGGCCAGATTTCATCAAGCAATCTCGAGCCCTTATCCGTAATTTTTATAAGATTTACCCTTCTATCGCTTAAAGACGCCATTCGTAAAACCAAACCGTCTTTCTCGACTGTATCTATCAGTTTAGTAATGTTCGCCGCGGTAACATATAAATTATTTCCAAGCTCTGTCTGGGAAAGACCTTTATCTTTCCCCGCATGTTTTATAACCATAAGAAGGTTAAATTTGGCAGCGTTAAGGCTATATTCTTTATACGCCACATTATAAAGGTAGGAATCCAAAAGCACATAAAGCCTGCCTATTGAGTATACAATTGAATCATTAGGGGAAGATATTTTTGAAGTATTAACTGGTCTCATATTCACCTCCTAGCGAGACTTGCGCTTTTCAAGGCTTCCTGCCTTGAAAAGCGTGCAGTCGAATTGCCCGGTCGAGTTTCGAAAATTATCCTGCTCGCAAAACAAGCGTGAGAATTTTCGGATATATGGCGAAACGGACAAAACAAATCTTAGTTTTATTTGATTAACCAGTTAAATATATACCATATAACCTTTAACTTGTCAACCTATTTTCTTACAAATATTTTGCCTTGAAAATGCCTTATAATCATAGTGGTTTTGGCAGATTAATAAAAATACCCTGCGCCTTTATGCTATTTTAAATGGCACTACGGATTTTGCAAGAAATATTGCCTTTTTGACATAACTGTCTTCTAACGTATAATAACTACTATGAGAAAACACAAAATTTTTGTAAGTACGGCCGGAAATCTTACGCCATACTTGAGTCAGGAACTCCTCTCCCTCGGGTTTACGCAATTATCACAATTAAATACCGGGATTTTTCTGGAAGCCACATTCAGCGACATAATGCGCCTTAATTTGTGCCTTCATAGCGCAAATCATATTTTTTTATTGATTAAAGAATTTAAATGCAGCTCACCTGAAGAACTCTACCGGCGGGTTTACGATATCGAATGGGAAAATCTTATATTCAAAGACGGGTATGTAAGTATTTTTTCAAACGTTTCAAACCCCACAATCCGCGATAACCGTTTTGCAAACCTAAAATGCAAAGACGCTATAGTAGACAGGATGGCAAACACACAGGGACAAAGGCCTAACTCCGGGACGCTTCGCGATAAAACAGTCGTATACCTGTATTGGATAGACAATCGTTGCGCTATCTACATTGACACCTCTGGAGAGCCTCTTTCAAAAAGAGGCTACCGCAAAATATCTTTAAAGGCGCCGCTACAGGAAACATTAGCCGCCGCAATTATACTTGCAACGAACTGGCAAGGTAAAACACATTTTATAAATCCTATGTGCGGAAGCGCAACTTTAGCCATAGAAGCAGCTTTCATAGCGTTAAACCGCGCGCCTTCGATACTAAGGCAGAATTTTGGTTTTATGCATACAAAGCTTTTTAACGCCGCGGAATTTGAGGCACTAAAAAAGGGAATGCGAAAAAAAGAAAATAAAGATATCGGCTCAAAAATTATTGCAACCGACATAGATAAAGATGCAATCAGCGCTTCCTACAAAAATGCTTGCCTCGCGCAAGTTGAAAATTATATCGAATTTAAAACATGCGACTACAGAGAAACCCCGGTGCCTCAACCAACGGGCGTAATTATTATAAATCCTGAATATGGCATTCGCATGGGTAGGATAGATGAACTTGAAAGGCTATACGAAGAGATCGGTGATTTCTTAAAACAAAAATGTCTTGGCTACTTCGCCTGTGTTTTTTCAGGAAATATTAATCTTTTAAAAAAAATCAGGCTTAAACCTCAGAGAAAACTGACTTTTTATAATGGTGATATTGAAT
>JALOBR010000139.1 GCA_023228195.1 Candidatus Omnitrophota bacterium | reverse complement strand
CGCGCCGCCAAAATTTCCATAGCCCAGCAACCCCGTTACCTATAATAACGATATTAAGGTCCGGGGCGTCCTACACCAAAATGTTTTCTATGTAGGAAATGGGACAGGGCATCCTGTTCGATAACCTTAGGCTTAGAAAATTTGGATAACGGCGAGGTTATCCGCGAACTCCACTTGGAGTAGAAATTTCCCGCAAAATAAGGTATAATATACGATATGGAGGCGAAGGTAATTTCTTTCTTCAGCACCAAGGGCGGCGTAGGCAAAACGCTTGTTTCCTTGAATCTTGCCGTTCAACTCTCCCTGCAAAACAAAAAAGTATTTTTGCTTGATTTTGATTTAGGAGCCCCTCAGGCAACATCAAAACTTCTGGGAGTTGAGAGCAAATACTGCCTTTTTAATCTCATAGATTACCTTAAAGATTTTAAAGAGAAAAAAAGAACTATAGATAATTACAGCGGAATCTATAGGGGTAATCTCATATTCCTGCCGGCAATTTTTAAAATGTCTCAGCGCACGTCTTTCACCCCGCAAATGATGAAAGATTTTATCTCTATTGTATGGAACGATTTTGATTATATTGTAATAGATGCGGGAAGCAGCCTTACCGATAACCTCATAGCAACTCTTGAAAGTTCTAACCTTATAGGCCTTGTGCTTACGCCGGATATTCTATCGGTTTATCAAACGCAGTGGTTGTTAGATACTCTTCAGAGCCTTGGCTTTCCGCTTACAATGACGAAGATAATACTTAACCGTGCGGAAAGTAAGGGCGCAATAACCTGGCAGGAAATAAAAACTTTGCTTCCTTCTGAAATTATCGGCCTCATTCCCTCAGAGGGAAAAGCCGCGGGACTCGCTGTAAACAGAGGGGTGCCTCTGGTTATAGATAATCCTCAATGCAAATTTACAAGCGCCATACAGAAGCTTGCCAAAGATATAATAGAAAGAAAAGATATTTATATAAGCCACAAAACTTTAAGTGAAGTAAGAGTGGTTAAGGAAAATTTCGAGGGAGAAGAAGTTTTTTGGCAGCGCGTAGGCGTGATGGAAAAAGTAGAGAAAACTACTCTTCTCGAAGAAGAAGACCAGATAATAAAATTTAAGAAAACAGTGCATGAACGGCTAATCGAAGAGCTTGATTTAAAGAGAGTGCAGGTTGAGATGTATGCCGGAAGCGCCCAGAAAATGAGCGAACTTAGGGCAAAGGCGGAAAAAATTGTTTCAAACGTTATCAGTAAAGAAGCCGGCGGCTTTATCGCTTCAACAGAAATCAGGAGAAAAATAACCAAAGAAATAGTAGAGGAAGCTTTGGGCCTTGGGCCGCTTGAAGACCTCCTTAAAGATGTAACGGTCACGGAAATTATGGTAAATAATAAAGACCAGATATACATAGAAAGATTTGGAAAGATTGAGCTAACCAGTAAAAAATTTACCACTAATGAGCAGGTGCGCATAGTAATTGAAAGAATACTTGCTCCGCTGGGCAGGCGTATTGACGAATCTGTTCCTTATGTTGACGCAAGGCTTCCCGACGGCTCGCGTGTTAACGCGATAATTTCGCCTTTATCTTTGACCGGTCCGACTCTTACTATAAGAAAATTTGCGCGTCAACGCTGGACAATGACAGACTTGATTAACCGTTTCGCAAGCTTAACTCCGGACATGGCACTTTTCTTGGAGGCAGCGGTTAAATCAAGAAAAAATATACTGGTTTCAGGCGGAACCGGTTCAGGTAAAACCACATTTTTAAACATACTTTCATCATGTATTCCGGAGCGGGAGCGAATAGTTACAATTGAAGACTCGGCAGAACTTAAATTGAGCCAGACACATTGGATAAGGCTTGAAGCGCGTCCCCCTAACATAGAAGGAAAAGGAGAAATTACAATAAGGGATTTGTTTAAAAATACTTTGCGTATGAGGCCGGACAGGATAATCGTCGGTGAGGTAAGAGGAAGGGAAGTTTTAGATATGCTTCAAGCCATGAACACAGGCCACGACGGAAGTATGTCTACGATTCACGCTAATTCAACACATGATGTTTTGATAAGGCTTGATAGTATGATTCTTATGGCAGGGATAGAGCTTCCCATTCGTGCTATAAGAGAGCAAGTTGCTTCAGCTATTCATGTTATAGTGCAAACCGCGCGTTTGTCAGATGGCTCAAGAAAGGTTATTGGAATTACCGAAGTTGTCGGCATGCTTGATGAAACACATATTAATTTGCAGGATATATTTACTTATAGACAAACCGGCGTTGATGCGGAAGGCAATGTCGCAGGTTATTTCACCCCGCTTGGCTATATACCTACTTTCTATGATGAAATAAGGGCCAGGGGCGTTGATTTATCGAGGGAAATCTTTGTGCCGAAGGATTGATATATTAAAATCAAATATCGAAAATAAAAATCCAAAATGACATATAAAAATTTAAAATTTTGCATTTTGGTTTGTAATTTTGATTTTTGCGTTTTGATTTTTAGATTTTAAAAAAGTTTTGGGAGGAATATGGGATTAGGCGCGGATAAAATAAAACAGTTATTGAAAGACCCGAAAATCACCGAAATTATGATAAATGGGTCGAGAGATACTTTTCTTGAAATCGGCGGTGTTAAAAGTAAGATAGATTTAACTTTTACCGAAGAAGACATAAGCGATATCATAGAAGAATTTTATGCCAAAGCCGGTAAACCCATATCCTATTATAACCCATTTGGAGATGTCGCTCTTCCGGATGGCTCGCGTATGAACCTTATAACCTATCCGCTTTCCCGCCGCGGCACAGCAATAACAATAAGAAAGTTTAACCGGAACCTTCACAGTCTTGAAGATCTTATGAAGGAAGGCACAATGAGCAGGAAAATGGCGGATTTTTTAATTGCCTGTGTACATGGGAAAGTAAACGTGCTTTTCTCCGGCGCAACCGGCTCGGGAAAAACCACGACGATGGAAATGCTTTCTTATCATATCCCTGAACAGGAAAGGGTTGTAACTATTGAGGATACAGCAGAATTGATACTACATCAGGAAAACCTGGTGCCCATGGAAACCCGCGCACCGGATAAAGACGGAAAAGGCGAAGTAACGCTACGTGACTTAATAAGAAACGCTCTTCGTATGAGGCCGGACAGGATAATCGTCGGTGAGGTAAGAGGCCCTGAAGCGCTTGATATGATTCAGGCAATGTCAACAGGCCATCGCGGGACTCTCGCTGTAATCCATGCAAATAGCCCCCAGGAAGTAACCAGCAGAATGGAAACCCTTATCCTTTCATCAGGAATTAAACTCCCCATTGAAGAAATACGAAGAATGATAGGCAATACCTTGCACGTAATAGTGCAGCAGGAACGTTTTCCAGATGGCGTTAGGCGCATAACGCATATATCTGAGGCGCGCGGAGT
>JALOBR010000138.1 GCA_023228195.1 Candidatus Omnitrophota bacterium | reverse complement strand
TGAACGCCGACCATTCAAGCTGGCGGATGTTAACCTTTATTCCTACTTTGCTTAACCTGTATTGTATTATTGTCGCGGTTTTAATTCTTGCGGTATTTCCCATATTGGTAAGCACGGTAAATTCGAATTGTTTCCCATCTTTATCTAAAATTCCGTCACCGTCACTATCCTGCCAGCCGGCTTCGGCAAGCAATTCTTTTGCTTTTTGCGGATTATATTCATATTTTTTTACATCGGGATTATATGGCCAGGTATTTGGAACGAAAGGGCCGGTTGAAATACTGCCCATACCCAAAAGTACTCCCTTTATAATTTCATCCTTATCCAAAGCGTAAGCTATCGCCTGGCGGACTTTTTTTTCACAAAACCACGGGTGCTTAAGATTAAAACCGAGATAGGTGTAAGTAAAAGAAGGGTATTTGAATTTTTTGTAATTTTCGTTAAAAAACTTATCTTCTGTTTGTTTTTTATACTGTAAAGGTGTCAGCCCAATCCAATCAAGCCCCTTAGTTTTAAGCTCCAGAAACATGGTAGTTGGATCAGGTATAATTCTAATCACAGCGCCGTCAAGGTAAGGCCTTCCCTCAAAATAATCAGGGTTTGCGGTAAGCATCACTTTTTGTCCGGGAATCCACTCTTTAAATTTAAACGGGCCTGTTCCTACGGGACTTCTGGAAAAGCTGGTTTTAGTTATATCCTCTCTTTCCAAAATATGTTTAGGTAAAACCGCAAGGCTTCCCCAGCTGGCAAGGGCAGGCGCAAACGGTTTATCGTAAGTTACCTTAAAAGTGTAATTATCCAAAACTTCCGCTTTTTTGACTTGAAGAAAATCCTCTTTATAGGCGCTTGGCGTTTTATCATCAATAATTGTTTTGTATCCGAATAAAACATCGTCGGCGGTAAACTCAATGCCATCATGCCATTTAATCCCTTTTTTAAGATGAAAAGTTATAACTAACCCGTCTTCGCTTATGTCCCAACTTTGCGCCAAATCCCCTATTAAGGTAAGGTCTTTATCATACTTAACGAGTCCGTTAAATATAAATCCGCTTACCTCATGAGAAGCGCTGTCTGAAGAAAGCATAGGTATAAGATTACTTGCCTCGGCACTTGAGCCAATTATTATTTTATCGCCATACGAAGGGTCATAGTTACGGTTATCTTTAGCTTGCGCGGGCAGGTTGAAAAAAAGGATTAAGAAGGCAAATCCCGTTAGAAAAGTTACACAGAATTTAAAGTTACATATTCGTAAAATTTGAAAATATTCTCTGGCTTGCCGCGGGATATTTTCTAACGGGACAAAAATAAAATATACATTACGAAGATAATGATAAAAATGCATAAGGAGAGACGAAAAAAATTTATTTTATAAACACAACCGGAAAATTATCCAATCTACACAATCAAGCTTAACAATATAAACAACGGCTCGTTAAACTCAATACCTACCCTGTAGCTGTCATCTTCTTTTCTTGACCAGCGCACTTTTCCTTCCAGGATAAGCGGAACTTTTTTCTTTGTGGTTATCTCTATTTTCACTTTAGTGTCTACCGGGAGAGGCTTGGCGGTTTCTATGCCGATTCCTTTCGGGCTTATATCTTTACAAACAAAGGTACCGGAAGATATATCCTTCAATACATAATTTCCGGGCATTGAACAAGTAGCCCTGTCAAATAACCTTTTTTCGCTGAAAGCCCGTTTGGCCATGATAAATGCCTCCTTTTACTTCTTAATTTACAAATATTATACTATTTTCTCGAGACTGAAAGGCAAAATTTTGTTGAAAGAAATTCCGGCGCGCCATTTTCCATAAACATTATTACACCAGCAAACCTTACCCTCAACTTCTATCGGTCCGATTTTAAAATTAGAAAGCTGCATCTTCAAATTACTGTTAATCGCCAGGGGCTGCGCCGCAATTATGCCTGCACCCTTATAACTTATATCATTACAGGATATCTCTTGTGATTTTCCGCCGGAATATTCGCATACCCCTTTTAAAAAACACGCAAATCTTTGATACGCACGCCTGTAGCCATAAAGATCCTCGTTCATGACACACCTCCGTTTTTCCCGAAACAATGCCCGGGATAAGGTTACTATAATAATTTTACCCTTTACTAAAATTAAATCAACAACGTTCGTTAAAATTTAGATCGCCTCCTTATAAAAAATTTAAGGCTTTGATGACAATGCTTTCTGGAAACGGCTATAGCGCGATGTAAACTGCTTTGCGCCTTCAGGACTGAATACGGCTAACTCACCTTCAACCCTTAACCCATCTCCCGTGAAGTCCTTTTGAAAAGGCATTTTTTTAACCCAAAACGTTTTCCCTTTAGATCCTTTTCTGCTGACACAATAATACAAACTGCACCCAGTTGCCTTACTCCAAAAGTGATTAGCTATATTTCTGCCGGCCACAACGCCTTTACCGCCATTTTTTAAAGACTTTCTTATCGCATAATTCAACAACCCTATCGCGGATTTTCCATATTTTTTATCTGGCGCGGACTCTATGTACGATATATAAATAGCGCCGTCAGGAAAATCTATCGGCATCCCATCTGAATGCCACATATTTTGAATTTCCTGCAAGGGGCAATCTTGTCCAACAATATGATATTCAATAAACCCCCGCATATCTTTTCCCGGTCCGATAAGGACATCCCTTCTAAAATTACATGGATTTCCGGGAACATCAAAAATGCCCCATCCTTTTAATAATTCACCGAATTCTTTCTGGCCAACACCGACCTTAATTCTGGCAGGGATTCCTATTCCTCTCCTATCTCTAATGAATAGTTTTTTTGATTCAACAGAACTGCTAAGAGTTTTATTATCCGCCGGCGCTGGGTGGCCTGTTTTAAGCGAGACCGAGTGATTTGCCCTGTGTGATTTTTTCTCTCCTCGTACCGCTGAACTGGCTATCCTTTTTTCGCCCCAGTAACAAAGAATGGAATCCTGAGGGCACAGTTCACTATCAGTAATAAATCCTAAACTCTCCAGCATTTCCTTATAGCCTTCGCTGTCCTCACACATCCAATAGCTATAAGCCCGACTGACTCCTAAGCTTAATAAATAGGGAGTTAATATATCCGTAAACCAGCTTCTTCCAACACCCCTCAAACGCAGCCTCTCGGCAATCCAGAATCTGAAAATTGCAAGCCTTTTAGTAGTATCAATATGTATACTGATATATGCCATAACCCCCATAGACTGATCGTGCAAGCTAAAAGTAATGAATTCATCTTGATATTGGGCGACACCAAGGGTTTGCATGTACTGAGGTTCTACGGCAGGCGTCTGCCTGCGATTAATTCGTATTTGAGGATTATGAAAATTATATTTTGATGAACTCATTAAAATATTTTTTATTTTATCGTAGGGAAATAGATATAAGACCGAATTAGGATTCGCTTCCAAATCTTTTGGTAATTTCCCGGCTATAA
>JALOBR010000021.1:10312-15180 GCA_023228195.1 Candidatus Omnitrophota bacterium | reverse complement strand
AAAACGTGCGCCTGGCATCCCGGCTTGTAGGCTGGGAAATAGATGTGCGTTCGCGCGAAGCGATTGAAGAAGAAGTAAATGATATTTTACAGTTAAAAAATATAGGCAAAAAGCTCGCCGCAATTTTGGTTGATGCGGGGTATGCCTCTTTAAGCAAAATTTCGAACGTTAAGGCTGAAGAGCTTTCCAAATTAAAAGGAATAGGAGAAAAAAAGGCTGTGAAAATCATAGAAGAAGCAAAGAGGTTTTTAGAAGAAAAAGCTAGCCTCGCAAAGGAAAAAGAAAAGACAGATTTATTCAAAAAAGAACAAGAATAAAAGGTGGTGAATAATGAGAATCCATGAATTAGCCAAAACTCTTGGCATAGACAGCAAAGAATTGCTTGTTAAACTGCAAAGTTTGAATTTTCCTGTAAAGAGCCATATGTCGAGCGTTGACGATGAAACCGCCGAAATAATAAAACATGAAATAGCCGGTTTGAAAGAGAAGGAAATAGAAGAAAATGTCATTGAGGTGGATTTTCCGATTTCCGTAAAAGATTTAGCATTAAAATTGGAGAAAAAGCCATCAGAGCTTCTGTCGGACTTGTTGAAAGAAGGAAAATTTTTAAATATAAACCAGAATCTTGATGAAGAGCTTGCCGCGCAAATTGCTTATAAATATAAAATTAATTTAAAAAAGAAACCAAGCAGAGAAGAGGTAATACTTAATGTAGAGTCAAGGGATCTTAAGAAACGAGCACCCATAGTTACCCTTATGGGACATATCGACCACGGAAAAACAAGTCTTCTTGATTATATAAGAAAAAGTAAAATTGCCGAAAAAGAAAGCGGGGGAATTACCCAGCACACCGGAGCTTATCAAGTTGCTTTGCCGAAAGGTAAAATAACTTTTCTGGATACGCCGGGACACGAAACATTTACTGCGATGCGCGCGCGTGGAGCAAACATTACGGACGCAGTTATACTTGTGGTTGCTTCCGATGAAGGTGTTAAGCCCCAGACTGAAGAAGCCCTCGATCATGCGAAAGCCGCAAACGTTCCAATACTTGTAGCTATTACAAAAATGGATAAACCAAATGCAAACCCTGACATGGTAAAGCAGCAGCTTTCAAAATTAGGGCTTGCGCCTGAAGATTGGGGAGGAAAAACTACTACAGTCGGAGTGTCTGCAAAAACCGGACAGGGTATAGATGAGTTGCTTGAACTTATACTTTTGCAGGCGGAGTTGCTTGAACTAAAGGCGGATTATGGAAGGCCGGCAGTAGGAGTGGTTGTTGAAGCGCGTATGTCCAAGGGCAAAGGCCCCCTTGTCGCTATTCTTGTAAGAGAGGGAGTGCTTAAGCTCGGGGATTGCTGTGTTTGCGGCCGTTATTGGGGTAAAATCAAGGCAATGACTGACGATAAAGCAAGCAGCGTCATTGAGGCGCAACCATCATCTGCGGTTGAGGTGCTGGGTTTAAACGGCGTGCCTAATCCCGGAGACCAGCTTTTTGTTGCCCCTGATGAAAAAAGCGCAAAGGAAATTGTTGAGCGCAGGCGCGAAGAAGACGCAAAGCTTAAGTTGAAAGCCCCCGCGCATTTTAAGCTGGAAGATCTTTTTAAAAAAGTAAAGGAAGAACATTTAAAGCAATTAAAGGTAATATTAAAGGCGGACGTAGGCGGTACTCTGGAAGCGGTTGAGGAGGCTTTAAAGAAAATTTCTCATGAAGAGGTAGAGCTTGTATTGACTCATAGAGGTGTAGGCGCTATCAACGCTTCAGACATCTTGCTTGCTGAAGTAACTGACGCTATAGTCGTAGGTTTTAAGGTAACTATAGATATTCAAGCGAGGGATTTAGCCAAACAAAAAGGGATAGAAGTAAGGGTCTATCAGATAGTTTACGAGTTGATAGATGATATAAAGGCAGGGTTAGAAGGGTTGCTTGCGCCGCATGTTAAGAAAATTTTTGTTGGACGCGCCCGGATCAAAACAGTTTTTAAATTATCTAAATCCGGAATTATCGCCGGCTCTATAATTGAAAAAGGAAAAATGCAAAGAAACCTGACTTGCCAGCTGACACGGGAAAGCAAGATAATATTTGAAGGAAAAATACAGTCGCTTAAAAGATTTAAGGATGATGTCAGAGAGGTAGCTGAAGGGGTTGAGTGCGGGATAAGTATAGGGTTTAATGAAGTTAAAGAAGGCGACATTATAGATGCTTACAGCGAAGAGCTGGTTACGCGCCGTCTTGAGTAACGCAGATGATCATAGATAGTAGAAATAACCAAGCTCCAATTTCCAATAACCAAACAATGACCAATAACCAAATTCCAATAACCAAAAGTAAATCAACAAAATCGTTTGGTTATTGATTATTGGGTATTGGAGTTTATTTGGTTATTGTATCTTGGTTATTGGTCATTTTATAAAATATGAGTAAGAAAATAATATTAAGCGGAATGCGGCCCACGGGGAAGCTTCATCTGGGACACTGGGTGGGGGCTTTGTCTAACTGGGTTAATCTGCAGAAGCAGTATAAATGCTTCTTTATGGTAGCTGATTGGCACGCTCTTATGAGCGAATATAAAAATCCTTCTGTTATTACAGACTCTATTATTGACAATGTAAGTGATTGGCTGGCATACGGAATTAACCCGGATGAATCAGTAATATTTGTGCAATCGCAGGTACAAGAACATCTCGAACTATTTATGATTCTTTCTTTTCTCACTCCCCTGGGATGGCTTTTCAGGTGCCCGACATTTAAGGAGCAGATTAACCAGCTAAAAGATAAAGAAATAAATACGTATTCATTTCTTGGTTATCCGGTGCTTCAAGCGTCCGATATCACCCTCTATAAGGCGCATTTTGTGCCGGTAGGCGAAGACCAGCTTCCGCACTTGGAGCTTTGCAGGGAAATCGTCCGCCGTTTCCACCATCTATACAATAAAGAAGTTTTTATTGAGCCCCAGGCATTACTTACGCAAGTGCCGCGCCTCTCGGGCCTTGATGGCAGAAAGATGAGTAAAAGTTATAATAACTATATCGCCCTTGATGATGACGATAAATCTATAAAAAATAAAATTTCCAATATGGTCACTGACCCGCAGCGTATAAAAAAAGAAGATAATGGGCACCCTGATGTTTGTAATGTGTATAGCTATTACAATGTTTTTGCCAAGGAGAAAGCTTTTGAGGTGCGTGATTGGTGCACCGGCGCCAAGAAGGGCTGCGTTGAATGTAAAAAGATATTTACGGATCTCCTCATAGATTTTATAGCTCCGCACAGAGAAAAAAAGAGAGAATTTTTGAAGAAAAAAGATTATATATATGATATACTAAGTGATGGGACAAACAAAGCTCGCGCGGTAGCTTCTAAAACTGTTGCCGAAGCAAGAAAAGCAATGGGGATATAAACACAAATTTACACGAATTTAAAACGAATTGCCACGAATTTATTAGTGGTAATTGGTCTATGATTCGTGGTTATCCGTATATAAAAAAATGAAAATACGACTAGACATATTCGAAGGCCCGCTGGATTTACTTCTTTATCTTATTAAAAAAGACCACCTTAATATTTACGATATTCCTATATCTGTCGTTGTCGGGCAGTATTTACAGTTCCTTGAGCTTATGAAGTTTTTGGATATAAATATAGCTTCCGAATATATGGTTATGGCGGCAACGCTTATAAACATAAAATCAAAAACTCTTTTGCCGAAAGATCCGACTCCGGAGGTCCCGGAAGAGGATCCTCGCGAAGAACTGGTGAAGAAGCTTCTCGAGTATGAAAAATTCAAGGAAGCAGCGCAGTTTCTTAAGGAAAAAGAAAAAGAGCGTCTTAAATATGTAACGCGGTCCGGCTCCGACAACCAGGAGAAAGAAGTTTTTCTGGAAGCCTCAATCTTTGACTTGATAAGCGCTTTTAAGGGGGCACTTAAGGAAGTTCCCAGAGACATTTTCTTTGAGATTATAAAAGATGAATTTACCGTGGAGCAGAAAATCCATGATCTTTTACACCTTTTTCTTATAAAAGAAACTGTGTCTTTGGATGAATTGTTTTCTTCAGCGAAAAGTAAACTTGAAGTAGTTGTCATTTTTCTTGCCATACTCGAACTTATCAGGCTTCGGGAAATCGTCGCCGTTCAAAAGGTGCTTTTCGGCCAAATTTCGATTGCCAGAAGGCAAAATATTTTAACCTGCCCATGAACGAGGAAAACGAAAGAGTAGTAGACTATCTTCAAGAGAACGAGGAAGAGAAAGTCATAAACTTATCCCTTCGCCCGCACAGCATTTCTGATTTTATCGGACAAAAAAATGTTATAAGCGCTTTAGAAATCGCAATTGCCGCGGCAAAAAAAAGAGAAGAGCCTCTTGAACATGTCCTTCTTTCCGGGCCACCCGGCCTTGGTAAAACAAGTCTTGCATATTGCATCGCCCATGAAATGGGCAGTAAGCTTACTTCTACATCGGGCCCGGCCATTGAGCGCGCAGGCGACTTGGTCGGTATTTTAACTAACCTTGAGAAAGGAGACATTCTTTTTATAGATGAGATTCACCGGCTTTCAAAGATTGTAGAAGAGTTCCTCTATCCTGCCATGGAAAATTTCCAGATAGATTTTGTAATCGATAAGGGCCCTTACGCGAAAAGCGTAAAATTTAATTTAAAACCTTTTACGCTTATAGGCGCGACAACGAGGAAGGGGCTATTAAGCGCACCCCTTCGGGGCAGGTTCGGACTTTTTTATGATTTTGATTTTTATAAAGCTTCTGATTTGTCTTTAGTTATTGAAAGAAGCGCGAAACTTCTTGATGTAAAAATTGACAAAGAAAGCGCTTTTGAGATTGCAGGCCGTTCCCGCGGCTCGCCAAGGCTTTCAAAC
>JALOBR010000021.1:0-10302 GCA_023228195.1 Candidatus Omnitrophota bacterium | reverse complement strand
GAGTAAGAGACTATACACAGGTGAAAGATAAAGGCGCGATACATCTTGAAATAACCAAGGAAGCGCTTTTACATTCGCGGATTGACGAAAATGGATTTGATGATTTAGACAGAAAATACCTACATGCGTTAATTGAGCTTTATCAAGGCGGCCCTGTCGGCATTGAGACAATTGCGGCTTCTCTTGGTGAAGATAAGGGCACCCTTGAAGATGTGGTTGAGCCATATCTGCTAAACAAAGGTTTTATAATACGCTCTCCGCGCGGTAGAGTCGCAACTGATTCGGCTTACAAAAATTTAAACATTTCTTTCCCTGATAAATCAAAGGTTAATCCTTCCGGCATTTAACCCCCTTATTCTCTCGCTTCGTTCGGCTAATCCCTTTCGGGCCCCCTGCGGGCATAACTCAACTATATACTTTTTCTGCGCTTTGTTTGAAAAAGTATAGTCTCGTTAGATAATTCGCCAACGCACTTTTGTTCGCCTTTGGTTCCAAAAGATGCTGGCTCATTATTCGCCAACGCACTTTTGTTCGCCTTTGGTTCCAAAAGATGCTGGCTCATTATTCGCCAACGCACTTTTGTTCGCCTTTGGTTCCAAAAGATGCTGGTTAATTATTCGACTAAGCATTTTTTTATGCAGGAAGTATAAAAAAGTGCAAGTCTCATTAACTTATGGTATAATTTACACCCATATTTTATATATCAGGAATAGGCAAATTGGCGAAATATATGAATAATTTAGGAAAATTTCTCATTATAACCGGTTTGTTTTTAGTGGTATTGGGTGTAGGTTTAAGCATATTGGCACGCTTCAATCCCTTTCCTGGAATACTACGGGTTACGCCCGTGAATAAATATCGGAGCGGGACGTCGCCCCACGAGGAACAAGCAAAAAGGGCTGATGGGTTACCGAAGGCGTGTCCGCAGGGCTCCAGAATCCCGTTTTTAGGAAGGCTTCCCGGAGATATCCTTATTCAGAAAAAGAATTTTACTTTTTATTTCCCTCTTGCTACTTCAATTATGTTAAGCGTAATTTTAGGCTTGATTTTATATCTGGTATCCAAAATACACAAATAAAAATGTTTAAAGTAATTAAAAAAGATAAAAACAGCAAAGCAAGGACCGGTATTTTTGAAACAAGTCATAATAGCTTGAAAACCCCTTCTTTTTTCCCTGTGGCAACGCAGGCTGCGGTAAAAGGCCTTAACGTACGGGAGATTGAAGAGATTGGTATTGATGGATTATTGGTTAACGCCTACCATCTATATGTGCGTCCCGGCACAGAGGTTATTAAAAAATGCGGCGGCCTGCACAAGTTTATGGGTTTTAATAAAACTATAATTACTGATAGCGGCGGTTACCAGATTTTTAGCTTAGAAAAACTTCGTAAAGTAACGGATGAAGGGGTAAGTTTCCAATCCCACGTTGATGGTAAGTCTCTTTTTTTAGCGCCGGAGGATGTTATAAAAATACAATTGGATTTAAGAAGTGATGTGGCCGTGCCTCTTGATGAATGCGTAAAATATCCGGTAACTTATGAAGAAGCGCAAATTGCCTGCGACCGCACAATAGCATGGGCCGCAAAAAGCAAAGTTTTTTTTGACGCAAACAACAGCGGTAAACAGCTCTTTTTTGCCATATCCCAGGGTTCAGTCCATAAGGATTTGCGCAAAAAATGCCTGGATAGCTTATTGGATCTAAAAATAGACGGTTTATGCGTGGGCGGTTTAAGTGTTGGCGAACCGACCGATTTAAGGTATAATACACTAGATTTTATAAGCCAATACGCAGGTGACGATAAACTGCGCTATTTTATGGGTTACGGGCTGCCTCATGATATATTGGAAGCAGTAAGTTTCGGAGTAGATCTTTTTGATTGTGTTGTGCCCACGCGGTTTGCGAGAACCGGAACCGTTTTTACGAAGGAGGGGGTAATTGTAGTAAGAAATTCCCCCTACATAAATGACGAACGGCCCTTGGATAGCGAATGCCTCTGTTATGTCTGCAAAAATTTTTCCCGGGCATACCTTCGCCATCTCGTAAACGTAAACGAAATCCTGGCAGTTAATTTGCTTGCCTACCATAATATATTTTGGTACAAGCATTTTATGGATAACATAAAAAAAGCGATAGAAGAGGACAGGTTTTTACAGTTTAAAAAAGAATTTTTGTCCCGGTTTATTCACGCATAAGTTTTTAACTGTTTTGGTTAGCTTAATTTTATGATTATTGATGTAATAACTATTTTCCCGGGAATGTTTGCGCCGGTAATAGATGAATCTATTATCAAAAGGGCGAGGGCAAAAGGTCTTTTAAAAATAAATTTGCACGATTTAAGAACTTATACTGACGATCCGCATAAAAAGATAGATGCGCCCGGTTATGGGGGGGGAGGCATGGTTTTTAAGCCTGAGCCATTATTCTCCGCGGTTGAGCATATTCTTAAATGCAAAGCATATTCTAAGGAAAAAAGCGACAAGAATAAAAGAATCGTTCTTTTTAGCCCGCAGGGGAAAAAGTTAAATCAGCAGCTTTTGAAAAAATTTCTGGCTTACGAAAGGCTCATTCTGATAGCTCCTCGTTATGAGGGGGTTGACGAGCGGGTGGTTAAATATCTGGCGGATGAAGAAGTTTCTGTCGGTGATTACGTTTTAAGCGGAGCGGAGCTTGCGGCAATGGTTTTTATAGATTCAATTGCGAGGCTCATACCGGGTGTTGTTTCCGATAGAAGCTCGATAGAAAACGAAAGTTTTGAAAACGGCCTTCTTGATTACCCGGCGTATACGCGTCCGGAGGATTTTCGCGGGCTGAAAGTCCCTGAAGTTTTACTTTCCGGAAATCACGATAAGATAAAAAAATGGCGCAAGGATAAGGCATACGAGTCAACAAAGAAAAAAAGGCCAGATTTATTACGGGATTAGAAATAGATATTTATTGTTGTTTTGACCCCTCGCGCCTGTCCACCAGGACGTCCTGTTGGACTGTATACTCAAAAAATCTCTCACGAGAGAACTCGTTCGATATTTTTTGAGAGCGCTTCGGGGTTAAATTTTCCGACTGCGTCGTAAAATTTAAGGAGGTTAATATGGATAAACTAATGATGGTTGAACAGGAGATGAAGGAAAGCCTTAAGAAGGATTACCCACAATTTTCAGCAGGGGACATTGTTAAAGTTCATTATAAGATTAGAGAAAAAGAAAAAGAAAGAACGCAGGCGCTTGAAGGGGTTGTTATAAAGCTTCAGGGCGCGCTTCACAGAAAATCTTTTACTATACGAAGGATTGCTTACGGTGAAGCGTATGAAGTGACTTTCCCTTTTTATTCGCCGAATATCGCAAAAATTGAGCTTGAGAAAAAGTCCGCAAAAATGCCAAGAAGAAAAAGGTTGTATTATTTACGCGAAAGAATCGGGCGCCAGGCAATGGCAGCCTAAGACAAATGACCACGAATTTAGAACGAATTACCACGAATAAATCTGTTTTCTATTCGTGAATATTCGTCTATGATTCGTGGCTATTCGTGTACTATGATAGTAGGAATTGATGAGGCGGGCCGTGGCCCTTTGGCGGGAATTGTGAGCGCGTGCGCCCTTTATCTTGATAAAGAGCCTCCGATGGTTGTACGTGATTCAAAAGAGCTGACACCTTTTGCCCGGCAAAATATTTTTGGTTGGCTCACTGAAAATGCTTATTTTTCTGTTGGTATTGCAAGCCCCATGGAAATTGACAAGCTTAATATACTCGGGGCGACGATGCTTGCGGCAAACCGGTCCATAAAAAAGCTTTTGGAAAAAGCACCTTACCTTAAAAAGGCGCTTTTTGTAATTGATGGTAATATTTTCCGCACTGAACTTGATATAAAATATAAGTGCATAGAAAAAGCGGATAAAACCGTTAGAGCGGTTTCCTGCGCTTCTATCGTCGCAAAGGTTACAAGAGATTATCTGATGATGAACGCGCATTTTTTATACCCTGAATGGAATTTCGCTCATCACAAAGGTTATCCGACAAAGGAACATTTTTCTCTTATTCGAAAACACGCGTTATCGCCTTTGCACAGAAGAAGTTTCTATCCCTGCACAGATGCAAAAGGGTAAGTTTTACGAAGATAAAGCTGTAAGTTATCTTAAAATTAAAGGCTACGTTATTTTAAAAAGAAATTTTCGTTCTCCTTTCGGAGAGATTGATATTATAGCGAAGGATAAAGGTTATACTTGTTTCATTGAAGTAAAAGCAAGAAACCATAACTATCTTGTTTCCGGCAAAGAAGCAATAGATTTCAGAAAGATAGAAAAGATAAAGAAAACCGCTCTTTTTTATGTATCCGGTAATTCAAACAGATTCTTCAGGTTCGATGTCCTGGAGATAATTCAAGATAGGGATTTTTACCGGTATGATCTCATAAAAGGAGCATTTGACTGTACTGATTCTGGTTGGAAAAATAGATAGCGGCGACTGGAGGAAGGGCAGATGAAAAAATATCGAAAAAGCTTTATCGGGTACCTTAAAGACCTGGGCGCAAGGAAACCTGCGCCCGGCGGAGGCAGCGCTGCAGCGCTCGCTCTCTGTGTGGGGATTTCCCTGATACAGAAAGCGATCAACTATTCATCCGGAAAAAATCTCAAACAAAACGATAAAGTTAAGGCCTTCAATAGCCTAAAATATAAAATTTTAAAATACGTAGATAAAGACGGAGAAATTTTCGAAAAATTCATAACTGCTTCCGGCAAAAAGAGGATATTCTTTTTGAAGAAAAGTAATGAGCTGGTGGTGGATTTGGGCAAGTCCGCTATTTCGGTATTTTCCATAGCTAAAGGGGTTGAATCTGGCATAAAAAAGAGTATAATTAGTGATTTTTATACAGGATTAAATTTTACCCGGGTTTCCCTTAGGGCTTGTATCTATAACCTTGAGGATAACAGTAAAGTTTTAGGAAAATCAGATAGAAACATAAGTCTTTTTAAAAAATACCTGGAACCACGAAGTGGAGACGTTTCGTTTAATGCCGCGCCTGCGGGAAGCCTTCGGCGTGCCCGCAGAATTCGAACAAAGGGAATAAGGTAGGCGTAAATGGCTAAAATTCTTGAGGCAAAAGAAATATACAATATCCTGAAGGAAAGATTAAAAGCCCGCCTTAGCGGAATGCCTACTTTGACGCTTGCCTCTGTAAGTATAGGAAAAAATTATTCTTCGCAAGTTTACCGCGCCTCGCAGAAAAAGCTCGCGGAAAGCCTTGGGGTTAAATATCTATCTCTGGAATTACCGCAGAATATCAGAGTAAAAGACGCGCTCGCCAAAATTCAAAGCCTTAACAAAAATAAAAAAATAACCGGAATCGTAGCCAACAAGCCTTTCCCTTCAAATTTTACCGAAGAAATAATATTTAGCGCAATTGACTATAAAAAAGATATCGAGGGGATGAATCCCTATAACCTTGGGTTGCTTTTCGTCGGAGAGCCTTTATTTATTTCGCCGACAGTATTAAGTATTTTGGAATTCATAAAAATGTCAGGCACTGACCTTTACGGAAAACAGGTAACTATAGTCGGATTTTCTACGCTCATCGGAAAGCCTTTAGCGCTTATATTGGGCAGGAAGCTTGCAACTGTCTCAATTACTCATGTCGGCACTTACGAATCAGGGAAACTTCCCTTTTACATAAAAAATTCCGATATTGTTGTATCTGCGGTAGGTAAGCCTCATATTATAAAGGGGCAATGGATAAAAAAAGGCGCAGTTGCCATAGATGTAGGGATAGGCGAGTTCAAGGGTAAAGTCGTAGGAGACATAGAATTCGAAAAAGCAAAACGCAAGGCTTCTTTCATTACCCCGGTTCCGGGAGGCGTCGGCAAGCTTACTTCGCTTTTTCTTTTTAAAAACCTTATAGACGCGTATAAAAAATATGCTTAATAGCCAGAAAGTCAATTCAATCACAGTTTTAGGCGCAGGAGAAGCAGGTATTGCTTTTATTAAAGAAATACGCGAAAAAAATCCTGACATAAAACTTACTCTTATCGATAAAAATACACATTATTTTGATAAATCTAAATTTATCCGCTCTATGGACCTAAAGGCCTATGTCGGTTTAAAAGATTTCGCGCAAGAACGCAATGCTATGTTTATACAGGATACGGTTGAGAGGGTAAACCCAAAGCAGAAAAAAATTTATTTTAAACAGAATGATCCAATAGATTTTGAGGTACTGGTTGTAGCAAGCGGAGTGAAATCAAAGAGTATATCTTTAAAGGGGGAACGCAGGGAAGGTTTATCCTATCTTTCAGACATAAATCCTTTCGAATTTAAGAGCTTGCTTAAAATATCATCTGAACTGATAGTTTACGTAACTACATATCTTGGGCTTAAACTTTGCACATTACTTAAGTCTGCGGGCAAAGAAGTAAGGGTTTTAGGCGGCAACTGGGATTTTCTGGGAAGCAATAAGGAAAAAGTTGTTAATTTTCTTGCCGCTAAACAAATAAATGTCCATTTAAATGTTACTGTGGATGAAGTAATCGGAGAGGGCCAGGTTAAGGCTACAAAAATAAGCCCTCTTAAAGTGTTTTCTTCGCAGATGGTTCTTCTGGATACCGGATTTTCGCCAAATCTTGACTTTTTTGAAGCACCTATTAATATAACAAATATGTTTATTTCTGAATCAGTTCCGCCCATTGACGGAGTTCCTCAGACAGCTGCGCCGTATGAGGGCATTTTTGTTATAGGCGATTGCGGCAGTCCGGATGTAGAGAACGATCATTTTTACGCGTATAATTCTGATGAAGCGCGCAGCCAGGCGCATCTTCTAAGTGAGTTTATTCTTGAAGCAAAAGAAACAAATTTTATCCGTAAAGCTTTAAGCGAGGAAGATAAACAGAAAATTATAGATGAGTTTATCGCGGTTGTAGAAAATGTGAATTTGGAAAATCAAAGCGTGGAGAAAAATTAACAATGACCCCGGCTCGTAAAAAGTTACAAAAATCTGTTCCACATTTTTGTAATACTTGTCGGGGTAATTCGCACTAGCATTTTTTCAGCGCAACAGCGCTTAAAAAATGCTGTGCTCATTAGGAGGTTTACTATGGCTGAGTGGATTGGTATAGGAAGGCGCGCAAGAAGGTGTTATGGTTTTGATGAAATTGCTCTCGCCCCCGGGCGTATTACGATAAATCCGGAAGAAGTCGATACATCCTGGGAATTCTGCGGTAAGAAATTTTCTGTTCCGATAATGGCCGCGGCTATGGACGGAGTTGTGGATGTTGATTTCGCGGTTGCAATGTCTAAGCTTGGCGGAATAGCTGCTCTAAATTTAGACGGAGTTCAGACACGGTACGATAATCCTAATGAAGTACTCGAAGATATCTCAAAGGCAACTCCGGAAAAGGCAACAAATCTTATTCAAAAAATATACACAAGCCCGATAAAAGAAAAACTTATCGGCAAGCGCGTTGAAGAAATAAAGAAAAAAGGCGGTTATGCTACTGTAAGCTGTATACCGCAAAACGCAGCTAAGTTTGCAAAAATAGCGCAGGCTGCAGGCGCGGATTGTTTTATCGTGCAATCAACGGTTACAACTTCTCAGCATGTCGCAACGCGTTATACCCCGCTTGACCTGCATAAATTTTGTAAAGAAACAAAAATTCCCGTAATCCTCGGAAACTGCGTAACTTACAACGTAACATTGGAGCTTCTTGAAACCGGTTGCGCCGCAATACTTGTCGGTGTCGGTCCCGGCGCAGCCTGTACAACCAGAGGTGTTTTGGGTATCGGCGTTCCCCAGGTAACAGCAACAGTTGATTGCGCGGGAGCCAGGGATTTTTATTACCAGAAAACCGGGAAATATGTACCGATAATTACAGATGGCGGAATGCGCCGCGGCGGAGATGTTTGTAAGGCTTTTGCCTGCGGAGCGGATGCAGTTATGATAGGCTCTACTTTTGCCAGGGCAAAAGAAGCTCCGGGCAGGGGTTTTCATTGGGGGATGGCAACTTCTCACGGCAATTTACCCCGCGGAACACGTATCTCCGTTGGAGTTTCCGGAAGCCTCGAGCAGATACTTTTCGGGCCGGCAATGGTTGACGATGGTTCCCAGAATTTAATGGGCGCTCTTTCAACCTCATTAGGCTCTCTCGGCGCAAAGAATATCAAAGAGATGCATTTTGTAGAAATAATAATTGCGCCTTCCATACAAACCGAAGGAAAACTTTTTCAGGCTTCACAGAGAGTTGGAATGGGAAAATAAGCTTTCAGTCATCGGCTATCAGCTTTCAGCGGCTGACAGCTGCTGGCCAGAAGGACGTGGTTTGGCTTTTCCTTTTAGCCAAAGCCAATATCTGATAACCGATAGCTTAATATGAGCAAAAATACAATATTAATCCTTGATTTTGGTTCGCAATACACTCAGCTTATCGCGCGCCGTGTCCGCGAGCTTAAGGTTTATAGTATTATCGAGCCTTGCACTATAAGTTTGGCAAAAATAAAAGAGATAAACCCTAAGGGTATTATTCTTTCAGGCGGGCCCCACAGCGTTTACGAGAAGGGCGCGCCTTCGCTAAACAAGGAAATACTTAAGCTGAAAGTGCCGATTTTAGGTATCTGTTACGGAATGCAAATTTTAGCAAAAACCTTGAAAGGCACAGTTAAAGAGGCAAAGAAACGGGAATATGGAAGAGCCGAGGTGTACATAGATAATCACAAGGATTTATTTTTCTCTCTGCCTTCAAAAATAGTTTCCTGGATGAGCCACACCGACCAGGCAGTTAAGCTGCCCAGGGGGTTTGAGGTTCTCGCGCACACACTGCACACCGAATTTGCCGCAATAGGAAACAGGAAAGAAAAAATTTACGGCGTTCAATTCCATCCCGAGGTGGTGCACACTGAGCATGGCACACAGATTATTTCGAATTTTCTTTTTAGAATTTGCGAATGTTTTGCAAGCTGGCAGCTTGAAGATTTTATCCAAAGCGAAATCAAGGCTATAAGGGAAAAAACCGCAGGCAGAAACGTAATCTGCGGTTTAAGCGGAGGAGTTGATTCTTCAACCGCGGCAGTTTTAATAAACGAAGCAATTGGCAAGAGCCTTAAATGTATTTTTGTAAATAACGGTTTATTGCGGAAGAATGAAGCAAGGCAAGTGCTCGATGTTTTTCGCGGACATTATAAAATAAACCTTTGTTATGCTAACGCTTCAAATTCTTTTTTATCCAAGCTTAAAGGCGTAATTGACCCGGAAAAAAAGAGAAAAATAATCGGCCACGAATTTATAAGAGTGTTTGACGGGCAGGCGCGTAAAATAAAAAATGTAGACTTTCTTGTGCAGGGAACGCTTTATCCGGATGTAATTGAATCGGTTTCTTTTTTCGGCGGACCCACTTCAAGAATAAAATCGCACCACAATGTCGGCGGGCTTCCGGCTAATATGAAGCTTAAGCTTATTGAGCCTTTCCGCCAGCTTTTTAAAGATGAGGTGAGAGAAATTGCAAAAATTCTAAAGCTGCCGAAAGCGGTAATCGGCAGGCATCCGTTTCCCGGGCCGGGGCTAGCGGTTAGAATTATCGGAGAAATCACAAATGAGCGCCTGAGGATTTTACGGGAAGCAGACAGCATATTTGAAGACATTATAAAAAAACATAATTTATATGATGGCATATGGCAGGCATTTTGCGTGCTGTTACCGCTTAAAACCGTTGGAGTTATGGGGGATAAGCGCACTTACGAAAATGTTTGCGCGATAAGAGCGGTAAACAGCCTGGATGGTATGACTGCTGACTGGTCAAAGATTCCATATGAAGCGCTTGGCGAAATTTCCAACGCGATAATAAATAAAGTCCGGGGAATCAACCGCGTAGTTTTTGATATAAGCTCAAAACCTCCCGCAACTATTGAATGGGAATAGTTTCAATATCAAAAATCAAAATGCAAAAATCAAAATTACAAATAAAAATTAGAAAATTTGAATTTTGATCTGTCATTTTGGTGTTTGATTTTTAATTTTTGATATATTATGGCTCACAGTGATTTTATACATCTTCACGTTCATACCCAATACAGCCTTCTTGATGGCGCCTGTCAGCTTAACCGCCTGGTTGAAAAAGCAGTAAAATTAAGGCTTCCCGGCCTTGCCATAACCGACCACGGAAACATTTTTGGCGCAATAAAGTTTTACGAGGAGTGCATGGACTCTGGCATTAAGCCTATAATCGGCTGCGAAGTCTATGTTGCCCCGGATTCGCGCTTTAAAAAAGAATATAAAAACGAAGACGCCGGGAACTACCATCTCATACTTCTCGCCAAAGATGAGGAAGGCTA
>JALOBR010000020.1 GCA_023228195.1 Candidatus Omnitrophota bacterium | reverse complement strand
GGGTATTTATAATACGGCTGATGCATATGCCAGAGAAAAGCAATTTTTGTAGGTGTTTTACTCATATCTTTGTTTGGCTAAAATTATGAATTATTAACTGCCGGCTCTTTCCATATGTACAAAAACCAGAATACCGGCATAGCAAACATGTTACCAAGAAAAATTACAACAGCCCAAAGCGTTTTTTTGTCTTTTGCGACTCTATCGGTTTTAAAAATATAATATATGTAAAAACCGATTAAGCCAAACATATAAATAATAGTAAAAAAATGCAGCGCAAATAATACAAAGAATAATTTTGGCGGTTGGGGCTGCGGCGTATGCATAGTAGAGGCCATCATAAGCATAATTAAAGCCATAAATACAAACATATAAAGAATCGGCCACAATGTTAAAATTCCTATAAAAATCTTTTTGGCTTTTGATAATTTCATGTTCTTTCCGTGATTACTGGTTAAATCTCTATTTATCGGCAATTATTATCCAAAGATTTTCAAACTTTTTTATGCCTGGGCTTAAGCGCAATTTGGTTTTGTATCATTGGGATTGAAATGCCGAGTAGCTGATTTCGGGGAAAATATTATCTTTTCTTTCTATGTCTTCTATAACTTCGTAGTTAATAAAACCTTTATCGAGATAGCTTTTAAGCAGATAAAATCTTTCCAGGTGGATTACTGTTTTTTTCTTTGCGTATTCGCTGAATGCCCCTGTTTTCATCATAAATGCCCAGTCGCTTCCTTGCGCAAGCAAAAGTTCCCTTGCCATTTGATTTAAAATTCTTTCTTTCACATCGCCTTTGGCTCTATACTGGTTAGCGGCTTCGGTCATTTTCTCCTGAGCGCGGTGCAAATGCGGATATATCCAGTCATTTGAGCCATTTAGCCAAACCTCGTAATAACCTTTATATCCCCAACTTGAAGGGGCCGGATTTATTACCTGATTCTTTGGGTAAATGTTTAGATAACGGCTGGGTGTAATAAGTTTTATGGTCTTCTGGTCGTAACAGATTTTACGAATAAGAAAATTAAGCCAGGAAACACCTTCAAACCACCAGTGGCCGTAAAGCTCTGCGTCATAAGGGGCAATTATTATAGGCTTTCTATCAAACATTGAAGCAATATGCTCAATCTGCTTTTCCCTGTTAAACATGAAATTTCCTGCATGATATGCCGCTTTATCAAGGGCCCTTTCCGGATTATACGGCTCTTTATGATTTCCTTCGCCGGTAATCCGGTAATACTTGATACCCGTGAAAATCCTTGCTCCGCAGGCGGATATATATGGCCTTACATAATCATGATCCAGATCAAAACCAACATCGCGGTAATATTCCCTGTAATCATAATCTCCGGGGTAGCCCTCGACCGCGGACCAGACGCTTTTAGACGACTCATGGTCTCTTCCGAAAACAGCTACTTTATTTTTTGTATAGTAAGAAGAGTAAACGCCGAATTTAGGCCGCGGCCTTGAAAAAAGCACGCCATGGCTTTCCATCAGAAAATATTTAATACCTTCTTCCTTTAGGATTTTATCCACATCTTCGCTATATGCGCATTCAGGAAGCCAAATACCTTTCGGATCAGTACCGAAAAATTTACGGTATGAATTTGCGCCAACCCTAATCTGCGCCCTGATTGCTTCTTTGTTTATTCCAAGAAGCGGTAAATATCCATGGGTAGCGCCGCAGGTAATTATTTCAAGGACCCCTTTATCCTGATACTTCTTGAACTCTCTTATCAAATCTTTATTGTATGCATGCAAGAACTTCTCTCTCATGCTGCTAAAACGGTGATAATACATAAGCGCAAGCTTATGAAATTCGGGGTTAAACCTGTTACGGTCTATTTCCTTTTCACAAAGCTCAACCATTTTATTGAGATGCTTTACGTAGCGATTCCTTAAAAGTTCATCGGCAAACATATTGCAAAGGGTGGGAGAAAGATTCATGGTTATGCAAAATTCCACCCTGTCACGAACCAAGCCCTCAAACATTTCTAAAATAGGGATATAGGTTTCGCTAAGCGCCTCAAAAAACCAACGCTCTTCTAGAAATTCATCATATTCCGGATGGCGGATAAACGGCAGATGCGCATGCAATACTAAAGACAGGTATCCTTTTTCCATAATAATTTTTGAAGTTTTGGTTAAGCCTGCAGGGACAGACTATTACTTCTCAAACCTTTTTACTGCGGGGGTCTTCGTTACTTTGTGTTTTTTATTTTTGGAAACTCCGGCTACCTTATACTGGTAGTCTCCTACCGGCAGAGCGTATCTGATAGAAAAAGTTCCGTCAGGGCGTAGATTAACTTTTTTGCCTTCGACTGTTACGTCTGCGTCAGGCTCAGTGCGTCCATAAAGTATAAGCTCAGTCCACACCTCAAGAAAAAACTTATCTATTTGCTTAGGCCTTTCACTGGACAGGCTGCTTACTCCCCAGGATGAAAGTGGTGATGAAATCTGATTCTTTACAATCTCTTCGAATTTTCTTTTTCTTTCAAGCGAACTTTTGCCTAAATCATATATTCCTAAAACTTTATAATAATCCTCATCAGGCAACGCCCATTCTTCATCAATTATGGAAGAAATACCGAAATAAGGGGTTTTTATAATATTGGAACGCGCAACCATGAAGAATTTGCCTGAAGGATTGACGAGCCCTATTTCGACGCACCAACTGCGTTCCGGTTGATTAACATTTATGTACCAGCTATTTGCTTCGAAGTGAATACCGATATCAAAAAAAGAATTTGCATTTTTACCGTCAAAATGGTTTATTCCCGTTAAATCATACACCCGCAATATCCATTTAAGATTCTCCCGTTCATAAACAGGAATTGAAGAAATCACTTCGTTTATCCTATGTTCGGAAATATCCCAATACGTGTGTATCCACCATGGGTCTCTTGCTAAAATTGTAATACGATTATCCGAATATCGAAGAGGCAGGCTGTAGCGGTTATTATCTAAAGCTGCTTCCTTGACCGCTGTAAATTTTACTTTTTCTATCTCTACTGATTCTTTCTGCGCGGAGAGAGAATATACGGGCGCCTGGAACATTGAGTCTTCTTTGAGGGTAGTCTTTTTTTTCTTGGTTGCTTTAGGAGTTATGCGTTTTAGTGAGGATTTTTTGATTATCTTTTTTATATTCTTTGTTTTTTTAGGTGTCCTTGAAGAAACCTTTCGCATAAATACCTCTTATTAAGTGAAAGAATTCTACCACCTATATATTTACATGTCAATAACTTAAAACACTATAGCCTGACTAAGGCTAAAAACGCTCAATTTTCGAATGCCTAAACGAACTTATCTTTGTTTGCAAGGTGCCCATGGGGCATATCGCGCACCAGGCCCTTTCTTTTAGAGGAATGCCCAGAACAACAGCAATTATCGTAGTAATTAGGCACATTCTTACAAAAACAAAACCTATCGCAGCGGGACTCTTAGGAGAGGCTATAAGCTGCAAGGCAAAAAAAGCCATGAAAGCCGCAAGAAACAGCCATTTAAACCATGTACTTAGAAAAATTTTAGGTATTTTTTTGCGCAGGCTAAACTTACTTAATACCAAGTCCAAAAACGCCCCTCTTGGGCAAAGATGCGAACACCAGAACCTGCCCTTGAAATAAGACAGGGTGAGAAAAAATAACATCATAAAAAAAACTAAAAACCCAAGCAGCGGGAAAAAAAGTCCGCCTACAACTATAACGGGCAGGAACCAAATCATTATTGATTGAAGTATTTTTCTATTCATCTCTTTTTTATTTCTAATGGAATCTTTTCTTCAGAGTTTGTAAGCCACCTGTAAAAACAATGATACTGCGTGATGCTTATCTTTTTGTTTTCGGCAACAGGAATTCAACCGCTTAGCCTTTAAAAACGCCTTGCACTTGAAAAGTTACTGCCTTATTTGACTTGCTCTACGCTTTTAACCTCAGGGATTTCTTCTTTCAGGCGCTGCTCAATCCCCATCTTTAAAGTATAAGTACTCATGGGGCAGCACCCGCAAGCACCCTTAAGGCGCACCTTAACCACGCCCTCTTCGGTTACCTCAACGAGCTCAACATCGCCGCCATCTGCTTGAAGAGCCGGCCTTATTCCTTTTAGCGCGTTTTCTACTTTTTCTTTTAGCATATTCGACCTCCATTTAGACATAAATTACCCCGAATCAGGGGACGAATCACTACGAATAAATCAGTTTTCCATTCGTGGAAATTCGTATCAATCAATAACCGATAAAATTCTCTACATGCACGTTTTCCTCTTTGCAACCCAAATCGAGACACAAACCCTTCATGGTTGCCACCATCCCCGGAGGGCCATAGATAAAAACTATACGTTTCGTCAAGTCGGAAGTTTTCTCTTCTATCAAATTCTTGTCTATAAAACCAAATACACACGCATTATCTTTCGGTACGCAATCGGTTATCGTATAGAATATTTTTATGTTTCTACCTATGCGGCGCAACAAATCAAGCTCTTCCCTAAACGCTATATCTTCTTCTCTCCTGTTTGAATAGAACACAAGCCCATCGGTATTTAAATTTTTATCGCATATATATTCCAATATCGAAATAACCGGGGTTATCCCTATGCCGCCTATCAGGAAAGCGATATTTTTCATTTCCGGATAAAAAACAATATCACCAAGCGGAGCTTGTGCTAATATTTCGTCGCCTACGGCTAGATTAATAAGCTTATGCGAGAATTCGCTTTCGCTTAAACGCTTGGTAACCTCTATATATGGTTTTTCCGGCGAACATGAAAATGAAAGGTATTTATTTAAATCTTTGTTCTTCCTGTTATTCTCATCAAAAATAAGTTGTAGGAATTGCCCCGGGATAAAATCCAGTTTTTCGTTCGGTGAAAATCTAAAACTCGTAACCGTCGGTGTTCTTTTTATCTTCTCAATAAATTTTATTCTTACTTCTTTCATGATTTTCTATATTCCTCAAACTTTCGAAAGTTTCTCGCATAATTCGTTTCTTTAATATAAATAATCAACAATTCTTTATTCGTAGGCATTCGCATGCAATTCGTGGAAATTCGTGTTAAAGAATACAATCATAATCCACTTGACCTTATAACCTCTTTTATAAGCTTAGCTGATTTTTTAAGATTGTCTATTTCTTCGGGCTCAAGTTTAGGCCTAAGAAGCTCTCGCACTCCTTTTTTGTTTACAACCGCGGGTATACTCATATAAACGTCATCCACGTCATAATAATTATCCACAAGAGAAGAAACCGGTAAAATAGAATTCTCATCTTTTATGATAGCGCTTGTTATCCTGTTAAGCGCAAGGCCTATACCGTATGAAGTTTCTCCTTTCCTTTCAATAACTTTATAGGCAAAATTTCTAACTTCGCTAAACATATCAGGGAGAAAGGTTTTTACGTTACATTTATTACACATCGGACAATAATCTTTAAACAAAATTCCTCCAATCATCGCACGGCTCCATACGGGAAACTCGCTGTCTCCATGCTCACCTAATACATAGGCGTGGACATTACGTGCATCAATATTACAATGCCGGGATAAGAGAAGCTTAAGCCTTGCGCTGTCTAAAACCGTGCCTGAGCCCATAACTTCCTGCCACGGCTTTTGAGAAATTTTATAAGCTGCGTAGCTTAAAACATCCACCGGGTTTGTCACAATAAGGAATATTGCGTCTTTAGCGTACGCTATAACCTTAGGAATTATATCTTTATATATTTCCACGTTTTGTTTTGCAAGCTCAAAGCGCGACTGCCCGGGCTTTTGTTTTACTCCGGCAGTGATAACTATGATATCCGAACCTCTTAAATCAGGGTAATCTCCGACAGCTATATCAACAGGGGAAACAAACGGCATACAGCTTGCAAGATCCATAGCTTCGCCTTCCGTTCTTTTTTTATCAATATCAAGAATAACTATGGAGCGCGCAAGATTTGCCAGCATTAAACTATACGCATAACGCATGCCTACATTACCGCTACCTATTATTGAAATCCTTGGTTTTAGCATTTTTACTCCGATTTTTTAAATTATAGCTACGATTACCACCTGATAGGATTTATATTATAACGCAGCTTAAGCCAGTGTCAAAGACTTAAACCTGCCCGAAACAGATATTCTTCCGCCTTAAAACATACCTAATTTCACTACTGTTTCTCCTTGCTAAAAACAAGCCTCAATATAATTATACTTATAGCTAGCTTTAAACTATAAGTTTGATAAAATATTGCTATGGCAAAATTGAAAAATCTTGTCTTTTATCTCCGCGTTAAAAAGCTCACAATCTCTTCAGCTGAATCGGTTAGCGGCGGTTACCTGTCTTATCTATTGACTAAAACACCCGGAAGCTCAAAAGTATTTCGGGGCGGATTAATAGTTTATTCTCCTCAAAGCAAAAATAAACTGCTGCGCATTCCAAATCAGCTACTTAACAAAACGCAGGGCGTTTCCGAAAATATCTCAATCCTTCTTGCAAAAAGAACAAAACAATTTTTTAAAACAGATCTCGCGGTATCTTTAGTAGGCTTTGCTTCAACCCCTGCTCAAAAAGATATAAAAGTAGGCACTGTATTTATGGCTGTTGCGGATAGAAAAGGGGCAATTACAAAGAAAATTATAATTAAGGGTAACCGGGATTATGTAAGAAAAAAAGCAAGCATTTCGGCTATTGAGCTAATCTGCAAAAGGATAGCTACCCCCCGATAAACCATCGTCTTGTAAAATGCGTTTATTCATAGCGATAGATATTCCAGAAAATTTAAAAGAAAAACTTCGGGTTGTTTCTGCAAAGCTTAAAAAATGCGATTTGGATGCAAAGTGGGTAAATAGCGAAAATATTCATATGACTTTAAAATTCCTGGGGGAAACTCAAGAAGAACAAATAGAAAAGATTAAAAATATCGCCGCATCTATTGCCTGTCAATTTTCTAAATTAGAACTTAATACCGGAGGGTTCGGTTTTTTCCCAAACGAAAATTCTCCCCGCATATTTTTTATATCTACGGATAAAGAGGAAATATTAAAAAATATATCGCTAAAACTTGAAGATAAACTTGAAGGGTTGGGGTTTCCCAAAGAAGGCCGCTTTAAGCCTCATCTTACCATTGCGCGGTTTCGCACCAAAAAAAATATAGCCCGCCTTAAAGATGAGATAAAAAATATATCTATTGAGGGGAAATTTATGGCTTCTGAATTAATTCTTTTTAAAAGCATGCTTACGCCTGCTGGTCCTGTTTACGAAAAAATGTTCCGCGCGCCGTTAGAATAAAACAGAAATAATTATTTTCTATTTAACAAATAATCTTACTACTTGCAACGCAAGCAGAGAATAAAATCCGGCCATCAAATCATCCCCAACAATCCCTGCTGCGCCGCTTAAGCGTTCTATTCTGTCGCTGGGCGGGATTTTAAAGGCATCAAACACGCGGAAAAGTATGAAGGCGCACGCAACAAACCGGATATCATAAGGAATAAGCAAAAGAGCTAAAAGCATACCTGAAAAATCATCTATAACTATTTTCTTGCTGTCTTTCTCTTTGAAAATTTTCTCCGCTTTGGCAGTTAGCAAAAAAGCCAGCAGAATTGATACAGCAGTAAAAATTAAAAATAATAGCCTGTTTTTTGTCAGCAAAAAAACAACAACTGCCGCAACCGAAGCTAACGTCCCGCTGAAAAGCGGCGCATAACCCACGCCGAAAAGCGTGCATACGGCGATACAAAACTTTTCCGATAGTCTCAATTTACCCATATATTTTGGTCTATAGCTTACAGATTAAAATGTTTTTATCAATCTTCTATTTATCCAAAAATAATATACGCCTGAAAAAAGAGTGACAAAAACAACATACCACATCATTGCGTATGCTACTTTTTCGTAGAGGAAAATAACGAAGTTATTCTGAGGAAATTTTCTAAAAAGCAACAAAGATATAAAAATAATAACTACTCCGGCGACTTGCGAAACAGTTTTATGTTTGCCCCATCTTTTTGCCTCAAGGACTTCGCCTGATTTTAAAACATACAATCGCAATCCCGTAACAATAAACTCCCTAAGCATTATAACGCTTACCATCCAAGCGTTTACCACTACTTTAAGCTGCAGGAATGAAAGGAATACCCCAATAATTAAAATTTTATCGGCTATCGGGTCAAGCAACTTTCCAAGATCAGATACAAGATTATTCCTTCTGGCAAACATACCGTCTAATAAATCAGTCAATGAAGCGATGATAAAGATTATAAATGCGATAAAAATTGATTTTAAATCATTGTGCAATATAAACCCTATACAAAAGAATGCCAAAATTATACGTAAAAATGTCAGGTAATTTGCTATATTCATGTTTTATGCACAGATTAACACAGATAGAAAATCACAGATAGACGCAGATATTTTTATCTGTGATAATCCGCTTAAAAATCTGCGATCATCTGTGTTATATGCCGACCAAATCATAATCATAATTATCGATTATTTTCGCTTTATAAAATTGCCCTATTTTAAGGTTTTTTTTCTTTAAGAACACTACTCCGTCAACTTCATAAGCATCAAACTGCGTTCTTCCTATAAAGACTTCGTTATCTTTCTCTTCAATCAAAACATCAAGTTGTTTATCGAGAAACCGCCTGTTAACCTCACGGGAAATTGCCTGCTGCAGGCTCATAATCTCTTTAAAGCGCGACATCTTTACTTTATTATGCACCTGAGGCTCAAAGCTAAAAGCAGGGGTATTTTCTTCTCTGGAATATGTAAAAGCGCCTAGCCTCTCAAATTTGGTTTCCCCTAAAAAGCCTAACAGCTCCTTAAACTCTGCGTTGGTTTCCGTAGGAAACCCCGCCATGACTGACGTTCTTATGACGCAGCCTTTAATATTCTTTCTTATCTTCTTAATCAGCCCCGTTGTTTGTTTTTTTGTAACACCCCTATTCATCAATTTCAAAATTCTATCATTTATATGCTGTATAGGCAAATCAATATATTTGCACATCCTCTCTTCGTGAGCCACCAAATCTATCAACTTATCGTCTAAATGGCGCGGATGAGCGTAAAGAAGCCTTATCCACCTTATATTTTTTGTCGCTTTAAGTATTGCGGAAAGCAGTGAAAATAAATCATCTTTTGTTTTTAAATCTTTCGCCCAACTGGTTATGTCCTGACCTATAATATTTAATTCTTTTATGCCCTTTTTATCAAGAAATTTTACTTCGCTTACGATTTGTTCTTTTGATTTACTCCGCAAATCTCCTTTTATCTTAGGTATTGTGCAATAAGTGCATTTATTAAGACATCCTTCGCATATCTTTATGAAATCAAGGTGTGCCGGCATAATTTTTCTATGCCTGATTTTTTTTTGCGGAAAATTTTCTGCCCCCCACCATTTATCCACTTCCGGAAAAGACTCTTTTAATTTGTCATGGTAACGTTCAACAAGGCAACCAAAAACAAACAAACTTTTCACTTTGCCTTCTTTCTTAAGTTGAACCGCTTGCCGGATGAACGCTATAGATTCCTCTTTTGCGCGATCAATGAAGCCGCAGGTATTTATAAGAAGAGTATCGCAGGATTTAAAATTATCCTTTCCTGTAAGAAAAATATTTTCCCGAGGAGAAAAGCTGTATCCTTCCTCCAAAAACCTATTCAATACAGTTTCGGAATCATATGTATTTCTAAAACAGCCAAGGGAAACAATTGATAAATTTTTTTTAGCCATATTTTTGAACACGAATAACCACGAATTCTTACTTGCCGACAGACAAACATTCGTGGGAATTCGTGCCAAATTCCTGTTTCATTTTACTATAGATATTCCTGACGAGTTCACTTTAAGACTTTTTATTGATTTATGTGAAGAGGTTAGGGATGGCAAAGATTTTCCGTTTACTTCAAGATATACGGCAGAACCATCGCTTATCTTAAATTCTATCTCACGATTTCCTTTCCAGCTTTCAGACGTTCCTTTCCTGAGCACCCCCTCAAAAAGAACTTTTCCGTCAACCTTGACCTTCACAAAACAATCCCTTTTTGCTGTAAGAGATGCGTTAAACTCATTATGTGTTTTCTTTGAAGGTGTTGGGATTTTCACAACTTTCTGCTCAATTCTTTTTGCGGGTTTTTTTGTTACTTTGGCGAAGTTTTTCAAAACAAAACGAACCATTCCCGTTGCTACCCATAAAATAAATACCAGCGCTACTGAATAAAGAATAACTTTTTTAAGTTTTGGCGGTATTGGTTTAATCTTCAATTTTGGCTTATCCTCTGCCTGTTTTTCTTCTTTTGCTTGAGGAACTTTGGATATGCTATCCTGATTAATATTAATTTTATCCAACGCGTCTTCGACGTTTACGCCAAGAAAAGACGCATATATTTTTATATAACCCTTAAGGTACGCTTTGCTTATATTGCTTAAATCTCCGGATTCTATGTCTCTTATTATAGAAGGGTACAGCTTGGTTTTTTCAACAGCCTCTTCAAGGGTCAAACCCAGAGTATTTCTTTTCTCCTGCAATTTTAAGCAAAGTTCTTCTATCGTCATACAGCCCCTTCTTTTTCTTTCAAATAATCTTGCGGATCAACCAGAATTTCTCTTGCTTTGCTTCCGCAAAATGGCCCCACTACCCCCTGTTGTTCCATTAAATCAAGCAGTCTTGCTGCGCGGGTATAACCGACTCTAAGCCGTCTTTGCAGAATAGAAGCAGAGGCTTGACGCGCCTGCAATACTGTCTTAATTGCTTCCCCTATCAATTCGTCAGACTGAACATTCATCGCTGCTTTCTTCTCTCCTTCTAAAATGCCTGTTTCATAAACCGGGCCGCCCTGGCTTTTTATAAAACTGATAAGATTATTAATGTCTTCATCGTCGATAAGAGAGCCTTGCGCACGTATAAGCTTGGGTGCGCCTGGCTTTAAAAATAATAGGTCTCCTTTACCGAGAAGTTTATCTGCGCCCATAACATCAAGCACCGTGCGAGAGTCCACTTTGGAAGAAACTTTAAAAGAAATTCGTGCAGGAAAATTTGCCTTAATTACTCCGGTTATAACATCAACTGACGGCCGTTGTGTTGCGAGGATAAGATGAATACCGACTGCTCTTGAAAGCTGCGCAAGGCGCTGGATAGAAACCTCTATACTCTCTTTCGCAACTATCATTAAATCCGCCAATTCATCAACTATTATTATAATAAAAGGCATTTTCTTGCCGGTTTTATTATATGCGTCAATATTTCTTGCGCCTTCAGAAGCGAGAAGATGATAACGCCTTTCCATTTCTTCAACGGCCCAGTTCAAAGTAACGAATGCTTTTTTTGATTCATAGATAATAGGATGCAAAAGATGTGGTATGCCCGCGAAAGGAGCGAGTTCAACCATTTTTGGATCAACAAGGATAAACTTTACTTCGTCAGGCTTTGCCTTAAACAAAATTGAAGTAATTATCGTATTAACACAAACTGTTTTTCCCGAACCGGTTGTCCCTGCTATTAAAAGATGCGGCATTTCCTTTAAGTCGGCAATCACGGGGTTCCCTGAAACGTCTTTTCCTATGGTCAAAGTTAATTTTGAAGTTGCATCGGAAAATATTTTTTCTTCAAGGATTTCCCTTAAATAAACCAGGTGCTTCTTCTCGTTAGGAACTTCTACGCCAACAGTGCCACGGCCCGGTATTGGCGCGACAACTCTTACTGAAGATGATTTCATGGAAAGCGCGATGTCATCTGAAAGAGCCGATATCTTTGTAATCTTTACACCCGGAGACGGCTCTAACTCATACATTGTGACAACCGGGCCCTTCTGAACGCTCACGACTTTCGCTTCCACTCCAAAATCAGAAAGTGTTTCTTCAAGATTTTTAATACTAGCCTCTATATCTTCTTTTACTTCGCGGTAATCAAGCGAAGGCGGAACCTTTAAAATGCTCAAAGAAGGCAACTTGTAAGTTTTCGGGTCAAATGTTTTGACGTTATCCGGGTTAAGTTCATCTATCTGTTTTTTTATTTCTTCTTTATTAACAAGCTTATCGTTGCCTATTTTGGCTGCTTGTGGCTGTTGCTGACTTATTTTCGGAGTATACATTTTTATTTCCGGCTTTATCGCAGGTCTTGCTTTTATTTCAGCTTTTTCTTTCTCTTTATCTTCATCCTCGGCCTGCTTGGGGGATACATCTTTTAGTTTCTTTTTTCTGGCAACCATAAAATCGCCGTTAGTTTCTATTCTTCTCTTTCTCCTTTCAGCAATAAATTCATTTACTATAGAAAATGCCAGCCTTACCCCCTTAAAAACATCTACAAAGAAAAAACCAAAAAATAAAAGGCTCATTATAATAAGAATCAAACTAAGCACAATCAAAGAACCGGAAAAACCAAGATAGCTTTCGAAAAACTGCGACAGATAAAACCCGATAACGCCGTCTGAATATTCCCAACCGCTGTTTGCTTTCGCAAATAACAGCCCCATAAAGGCCGAAAGCGAAACAATGAATATTAAAGAAGAAATAACGTCTATGGTTTTACTTTTACTTATGCCATAGAAACGCAGGATTCCTATTTTAGCCAAACCAAGGCACATAAGGCAGAAAGGTATGAAGTATGAAGCCCTTCCGAATAAAAATCTTAGGACAAAAGCAAGGTAAGCCCCGGCTATTCCGATAATATTGTGTGTGGTGTGGGAATTAGATTGGCTTAAAAATGCGATATCTTTTGAGGTATATGAAAAAAGGCTTAAAATTAAAACAATTGATAACGCTATTGATATCGAGGCATATATTAAAGCGCTATTTTTTAGAAAATCAGGGGCTCGCTTCATTGCGCCTGTTTTATACTAAGATTAATACGGCCCTGGGAATCAATGCCTATTATCTTTACCTTAACGATATCTCCTTCTTTTAAAACTTCGCTAACATCTTTTACGTAAGAATCGGAAATCTCGGAAACATGCACTAACCCCTGCTTGCCTGGAACGATCTCGCAGAAAGCTCCGAAATTCGCGATTCGGGTAACTTTTCCTTCAAAAATTTCTCCGACTTCTATATCCTTAACCATATTCATTATCTGCTTGGCTGCTCTTTCCAAATTGTCCAGGTCCATTGCGACAACAGATACAGTAGCTGTTTCATCATCAATATCTATAATAACATTATATTCGCTGGTAAGCCTTCTGATGAACTTGCCTCCCGGGCCTATGATAGCACCGATTCTATCCGGGTCTATCTTAAACGACTTTATTTTCGGTGCATATTTTGAAACTATCTCTCTTGGCAGAGAAAGAGCTTCATCCATTTTTCCTAAAATAAAAAGCCTCGCCTCTTTTGATTGGGCCAAAGCTTCTTCAATCATTTTATAAGTAAGCCCGCCTATTTTTATATCCAGCTGTATGGCTGTTATGCCATTTTTTGTTCCGGCAACTTTAAAATCCATATCGCCATAGTGATCTTCGACTCCCGCGATATCAGTAAGAATTTTATATTCTTCCCCTTCCGTAATAAGGCCGAGAGCAATTCCCGCAACAGGAGATTTTACCGGTACGCCCGCGTCCATCAACGAAAGCGAAGACGCGCATACCGTTGCCATACTTGAAGAACCGTTTGATTCTAAAATCTCAGAAACCACTCGTATGGTATAAGGAAACACTTCCTTTTGAGGAAGCATTGGGGTAAGTGCCTTTTCTGCCAAAGCGCCATGGCCGATGTCTCTTCGCGATGGCCCCCTTAAAGGCTTTATTTCTCCTACGCTAAAAGGAGGAAAACTATAATGCAGCATAAAACGTTTCGTTGTTCTTCCTTCAAGCGCTTCGATGAATTGTTCATCGGAACTTGTGCCAAGCGTTGTGGTCGATAAAGACTGGGTTTGCCCGCGGGTAAACGTAGCCGAACCATGCGTACAGGGAAGAACTCCAACTTTACAATCTATGTTTCTTATTTCCTTTAAAGAGCGACCGTCCGGACGGGTATTTTCTTCAACAATTTTTTTACGCACGAATTCTTCTTCAAGAGCAAAAAACACCTCTTTAACTTTACCGCAATCCGTTTCGGGATTTGCTTTAACCAGCTCTTCGCAAGTTGAAGCAAGAATTTTATTCACGCCTTCTTCTCTTTCTTCCTTACCAACTATTCCATATACGCCTTCAAGCTCTTTAAAAATTTTATCCTTCAAAGAGGTGTATAACGCATTGTCAATTTCATGCATCGGGACTTCTTTTTTCTTTTTCCCTGTCTTTTGCCGTAATTCTTTTTGGAAATTAACTATTTCCCGTATAAAAGGCTGGGCGAATTTTATGGCCTCAAGCACTTCTGCTTCGCTAATTTCCTTCAGGCCGCCCTCAAGCATTACTATGTCATCCTCAGTACCCACTACTACAAGGTCCATAAGGGATTTTTCTCTTTCTTCATAATTAGGATTCAATATAAAGCCTTCTTCTGTTTTACCCACTCTTACGGCGCCGACCGGATTGTAGAAAGGGATATTTGAAATAAATAAAGCGCTGCTTGCAGCAGTTATTGCAAAAATATCCGGGTCATTCTTGCCATCGCTGGATAAAACCATAGTTACTATTTGTATTTCGTTAGTGAAACCTTTCGGGAAAAGCGGCCTAAGCGGCCTGTCTATAAGGCGGGATGTAAGTATTTCTTCATCTTTGGGGCGCCCTTCACGCTTGATAAATCCGCCGGGTATTTTGCCCATCGCGTAAGTTTTTTCCTGGTATTCTACAGTAAGAGGCAGGAAGCCGTCTGTTTCTTTTGGCTCTTTGGACATACAAACGGTTGCAAGCACAACGGTCTCTCCATAAGAAAGCACAACAGCACCGTTTGCCTGTTTAGCCCAATCTCCTGTAGAAAACGTTAAGGAATTTTTTCCCAAATTAGGGAGGGAGAGGGATATGCCCATTTTATTTAAGCTTAAGCTCCTTTGCAACTCCGCTATAGCTTTGAGGATCCTTTTTCTTAAGATAAGTAAGAAGGCGGCGGCGTCTTCCCACAAGCATAAGCAGGCCGCGACGGGAATGGAAGTCTTTCTTATGTTTCTTTAAATGATCCGTTAGATAGTTAATCCTTTCTGTAAGCAACGCTATCTGCACAGAAGCGGAACCAGTATCCTGGGGATGCTCCTTAAACTTCTCAATTAATTTTTTCTTTTTGTTCTTTGCCAACATAATAATATATTACCTTTTTATTGGTTTCCTGTCAACCCTTGGATTTTCTGTTGAAAAAAGGGAAGGCAAGCTTGCCACCAGGGCATCCTGCTGGACTGTCTGCCGAAGCCTGTTAGCGTAGGCAGAAATTTTTAGCTAAAGTAAATTATAGCAGAAATCCCAATTTTGGTCAATTAGTTTTTTAGGCCGCGGGGCGGTACACTAAAATAACAGATATTTTACTGCGCTATACCCAATATATGCCCCTAAGCCTGCCCTTTATTGTATTCTGAAAGATGCTTTATGCGCTTTAGCATA
>JALOBR010000137.1 GCA_023228195.1 Candidatus Omnitrophota bacterium | reverse complement strand
TAATTAGCATGCTGAATGAACGCAAATATAATCAAGAAGCGCCAAAATTAATGCAATTTAAACTCATTGATAAAAATAGGAAGGTTATTTATACAACGGAGCCTATACCTCGTTTCACGAGCATCTCTCCCCGTGTGGCCAGTCAATTATTCGAAGGACAAACAAAAAATTCCGGTTATTTTATAGCACAGGGTAGGGCGCCAGAAAAGGGCAAAGAGCTATTCGCTTACGCTCGTTCCAATGGTTATAAAGACTATAAAGGTTTGGGCTGGATTCTGTTGATAGAGCATGAAACAAAGGAAATATTCAGCCCTGCAATCCGGCTCAGGAATTCATTGATAATCCTTTTGTTTGGAGGCACAATCTTTAATATCATTATCGGGTTATTTGTTTCGCATGCGATATCGAACCCGGCTGAAAAACTAGCGAACGCCGCGAGAGACGTGGGCGAGGGGAAACTAGATACCTATGTGCAAATTGGTTCGCACGATGAATTTGGGCTCTTGGCGGTTTCTTTTAATGAAATGGCAGAAAACTTAAGAAAATCTACCACCTCAATTGAGAATCTTAATAAAGAGATTTCCGAACGTAAAAAAGTCGAAGAGCATTTAAGAAATACATATGAGGAACTTAAAAAAATCCAGGATCAGCTTATCCAGGCAGAAAAGATTAACGCAATGGGTCTTTTGGCGGGCGGGGTAGCGCACGAAGTAAAGAATCCGTTAGCAGTGATAATTCAGGGCGCGGATTATTTATTAAAAACAGTACCGCCGGGAGAAACCGAGATATTAAAGACGCTTCATATAATTAAACGCAATGTCAAGCGCGCAGATAATATTGTAAGGGGGCTTCTTGATTTTTCCAAAACAACAAATCTGAATTTATCCTTGATTGACATAAACAGTATTTTGGAAAAATCCTGGGGATTATTAAAGCCGCAAGTAATAACTGGTAATATAAAAGTTATTAAAGAAATGAAAAATAATTTACCAAAGATTATGGCGGATAAAGCCAAAATGGAACAGGTAGCAATCAATATATTATTAAACGCTATCCAGGCGTTGCCTAAAGGAGGAGAAATCTTTATACGCAGTTATGATACAAAAATTGAATCAGCGCAAGAGATAATTCAAGGGGAAAATAATTTTTTTGAGGTAGGCGAAAAAATCGTGGTTGTCGAGATAGAAGATACAGGCGTTGGTATCTCTGAAGAAAATATGAAAAATGTTTTTGACCCGTTCTTTACAACCAAGGGCCCGCGCGAAGGCGCAGGCCTTGGATTGTCCGTGAGTAAAAGTATTCTTGCTATGCATAAGGGGGCAATCGGGGTAGAGAGTTCACTCGGCAAAGGGACTAAAATAACTATTGTTTTAAAACCAGCCAGCCACTAATAAAAATGTATCTAGTCATTGGCATTATGTTAGGCATTGTAACCGGGGTTATTAATTTTTTCATCTTTGAAAAACAGATGAAAGAATTTTTAGCTAAAAAGAAATGGCATTTAATAATAGCCGGTTATATAGTCAGATACGCTCTGATAGGACTTGTCCTCTATTTTTCGATTAAAAAAGGCAAACCGCTTTTTATAGGAACTTTGCTTGGGTTTTTCGCGGCGCAGGTTGTATTTTTTTCAAAGAAAGCCCGGGCTATGAAATCTACTGCATAAGAATAGCCTCCCTAAAGTAGCTATATTGACAGGCAAAAAATAGTAGATCCCTTCCAAAATTAGTTAATATCAAGGCTAAATCAGGCAATAAATCCCTTGAATTTATTAGGTACATAGCTTATAATTGAAAGACTAGCGAAGATATCTGTTAATTTTTCATTCTGAGGAGTAAAGCGACGAAGAATTTATAATATTTGGAGTATAAAGTGGCAGAAGATTTAAAAAGACTTATTGAGAAAATTCAAAAAGAAGGCATTGAGACTGCAAGGGGAAAGGCCTCTGAGATTGAAGCCGAGGCAAATCTCCAAGCTCAGGCAATAGTTTCCAAGGCCAAAGAAGAAGCGAACCGGCTGCTTGACGAGGCGAAATACGAAATCGCGCGACAGAAAGAAACTACTACCAATCTGCTTCGCCAGGCTGCAAGAGATGCGGTTATAAGCTTACGCCAGGAATTACTTCAAAAACTGTCAAATGTCATAAAAAAAGAAACCCATGCGGCTTTAAAGGCTAAAGATTTGGCCGATATTCTGATTAAATTAATGAAAGAATGCTGTAAGGAAGCCGGTTCAAATGTGGAAATAACATTGAGCAAAGAAGACGCAGAAAAACTTACCCACGCATTTATCTCCGGGTTTAAAGAAGAACTTAAAAAAGGAATCACTTTAAAAACTGCCGATGACATATCGGGGGGCTTTCTTATAAGCTACGATACCGGGAAATCCCAATTCGATTTTACTGATTCTGCTCTGGCAGAATATCTTGCCCAGTATGTGCAGGGCCGGCTTGATGATATCTTGCAGCCACTTTCCTCGAAAAACAAGCCTTAATATGCCAAATTATCACCCATATTTTATTTCGAGTTTACCATTTCTTCAATTTGGCATGAAAGCACCGCTTGAATTTAAGCGTTTTTTGGAGCTTGCCAGCGATTCTATACCGAAATCCGAACTTACGATTTTAGAAAATTGCGCCGATATTATCGAAGAGCCGCAAAAATATAAATACAATAAAAAAAATATTGTAAAAATATGGCGCGATTTTGAATTTATGTTGCGTAATGAATTGGTTAAGGTTAGGGCAAAACGATTGCACAAGGACGCCGTTTCTTTTCTGCGCTCCGGCCTGGATGCAGGGCCTTTATTCGCGCATGCAATCGGCGAGATTGCGCGTCAGCCTCATCCGCTGGAAGCTGAGCGCCTGCTTGATATGTTGCGCTGGAATAAACTGGATGAATTGTGTTTCGGCCATTATTTCGATATAGAATTTCTTTTTGTCTACGCGCAGAAATTACTTATCTTAGAGCGTTGGGATAATATCCGTAGCGCCCAAAAGCAAAAATTATTAAATAGCGTATTGGAAGAAACTGCGCGACAGGCATAGCGAAACGCGAGAAAACCATGAACAGAAAAGGAATTATTACAAAAATTACCGGTAATATGGTCAGCGTGCGGGTGGAAGGCACAATTACCCAGAATGAAGTTGCCTATATCCTGCACGGCTCAGAACGCCTCAAGGCAGAGGTTATCCGTATCCGCGGCAAAATTGCTGAAACACAAGTTTATGAAGCAACAACAGCTCTTAAAGTAGGCGATGAGGTTGAATTTACCGGAGAGCTTCTCTCGGTTGAATTAGGCCCGGGGTTACTCGGGCAAATTTTCGATGGCCTTCAAAATCCTCTCCCTCAAATTGCAAAAGAATGCGGTTTTTTTCTTAAGCGCGGCGTATATGAAAAAGCGCTTGCTGACGAAACAACCTGGGAATTTAATCCCCTGGTTAAAAAAGGAGAAACTTGCCGCGCAGGAGATAAACTTGGATTCGTAAAAGAACATATTTTTAAGCATTACATAATGGTGCCCTTTGGCGTAAAAG
>JALOBR010000136.1 GCA_023228195.1 Candidatus Omnitrophota bacterium | reverse complement strand
ATACATTGAAGGGTTTAATTTTAAGAAAAAAAACCTGAGATTAAGCATAATAGCTTCAAGAGCCGTATCAAGAGTTTTATCCGATTTTGCCGCGTGCGGGGGATTGCCGAAATTTATCGGCATCTCTTTAGGCGCGCCTAAATATTTAAAGCTTAAACACTTAAAAGAAATATTAGAGGAGGTAATTCTTCTTGGAAGAAAATATAAGTTTTCTTTGGTAGGTGGGGATACGTCTTATTCATCAAAGCTTTTTTTTGATGTTTGGGGCTTAGGTTTTGCCGATAAATTTATTTCAAGAAGCAAAGCAAAAGAAGGCGACTACATTTTTTTAACCGGCAAGCTCGGGACCCGTAAGTTTGATGAAAAATTTGCTCCAAGAATAAAAGAATCGCAGTATTTAGTTTCGAATTTTAGAATAAATTCAATGATTGACGTTTCAGACGGATTCGCGCTTGACCTTTACAGATTGCTTAAAGAAAGTAAAAAAGGCGCGCTTATACATAAAACCGCTGTGCCGGTTACGCGCGGAGAGAGTGATTTTTATAGGGGAGAAGATTACGAGTTGATTTTTACGGTAGATAGGAATGAGCGGAAAATTGATTTATTAAGGTCAAAATTTTATTTTCTGGGAACTATTGAAAGCCATAAATTTGGATATAAAATAGAAGATAATAATAAGTTAAATGAAGTGAATATAACAGGGTACACGCATTTTTAGGAAGCGGGGCGCGCTGGTTTGTGGTATTAGAAAAAAATACAGTTTATCCTGTCAGAAAATGCTTTGCGGCAAGCCGCAGGGATAATCTAAATTTTAGGAAAGGGGCTAATATGCCGCATAAGTTTTCTAACGGGATTTATACAAGGTCAGCCGAAGAAACAATTTCGCTCGGCATGAAATTTTCCGGCACCTTAGCTAAAAAAGATGTTGTTGTTTTAGAGGGAGCCTTAGGCGGCGGTAAAACGACTTTTATAAAAGGGGTGGTTAAGGGGCTCAATATAAAAACAAAAGTTTTAAGCCCATCATTTACTCTTGTGCGGCAATATGGCAAAGCGGAGTTTTGTCTTTATCATATTGATCTCTATCGGTTGAAAGAGGACGAAATTTTTAATATCGGTATAGAAGATTTTCTTTATTCAAAGGATGCTGTTACTATGATTGAATGGGGGGAGAAAATCGAAGATTGTATTCCTTCGTATATAAAGATAGTATTTTCTTTGTTGGATAATAATGTACGGAAGATTGATTTTTCTCTTAAGGGTTATAAAAATAGAAAAATAAAATTATGAAATTAGCCGGAAAATTACAGTGAATATCTTAGCTGTTGATTCATCATCGGAGAATCTTTCTATTGGCGTATTCTGGCGGGGGAAAGTTTTGATTGATTTTAATAGGAAATTTAAGTTCGGCGCTTCAAGTCTGGTTTATTTTATCGATGAAAATCTTCGTAAATACAAGATAAGCCTAAATGATATCGATGTCTTTGCAATCGGCCAAGGGCCGGGGTCATTTACCGGGCTTAGGGTGTCGTTTAGCGTGATTAAGGCTTTTATGATATCTTTAAACGTACCGGCAGTTGGTGTGGTAAGTTTTTACTCTATGGCTTATCCGTTTATCAATAAGCATAACAAGATTGCGGTCGTTTCGGATGCGAGGAGGGGGCTTGTGTATGCCGCTACGTTTACAGTAAAGAATAGCCTGCTTCAAAGAGAAATAAAAGAACATTTAGCTGTGCTAGAGGATTTTGTGCGCGATAAATCAGAATATTTTTTTGTAACTTATGATGAGTATCTATATAAGGAAATACAAAAAATAAATCCGAAAATAAATTTTAATCAAACAGCAGTTTACCCTAAGGCAAAGTATTATTTGAAAATTGCGCAGACTTTAGCGCAAAAGAAGAAATTTATTGCACTTTCTGATTTAGAACCGTTATATTTGCATCCGAAAACGTGTCAAATAAGGAAACAGAATGTTTAGACCATTGTGGATAGAGATAGATTTAAAAGCCCTGCGGGAAAATTTTAACAGCATAAGAAAATCAGTCGGCAGCAATGTAAAAATAATTGCAACCATAAAGCAGCAGGCTTACGGACATGGTTTGATTCCTATTGCGAGAGAATTGTCTTTTCTCGGCGTGGATTGTTTTGGCGTAGGAAGCCTTGAAGAGGCGGTTGCGCTTCGGGAAAACGGGTTTAAAGAGCGGATCCTTACTATAAGCGCTATACTCCCTGATTATGTGGGAGAAATTTTACGGCATAAAGTAACGCCTACCATCGCCGATTTGAATTTTGCAAAAAGGCTGAACAAAGCAGCAGCAAAGGAAAATACCAAGGTTCCTGTGCATGTTGAAATTGATACCGGTATGGGCAGGCTTGGTTTATACTGTAAAGAAGCTTATGGCTTTATACATGAATTAAAGTACCTTAAAGCCCTTAATATGGAAGGTGTGTATACTCATCTTCCGGCAGCAGATACTGACCCTGATTTTACCAATTCCCAGATAAGTGTTTTTAATAAATTTATTTCGCGCCTTAAAAAAGAAGGAATTACGTTTAAATATCAGCACTGCGCAAACAGCTTAGGCGTCGTACATTATCCGCATTCACATTTTAATGTAGTCAGGCCCGGACTTATACTTTACGGGATTAATCCTTCTTCGGAGAACACCTTAAATCTAAAACCGGTGCTTTCCCTTAAATCAAAAATTATATTTATAAAAAAGATAAAAAGCGGTATGAGCGTAAGCTATGGCAGGACGTTTGTCGCGGCTGAATCTACTAATATCGCAACCATTTCTGTAGGTTATGCTGATGGATATCCATGGTCGTTGTCTAACAGCGCAAAAACAATAATAGGGGATAATTTTTTTAATTTGGTAGGAAGAGTTTGCATGGATCATGTCATGATGGATTTAGGCAGCAATTCCGATATAAAGGTGGCGGAAGAGGTAGTTTTAATCGGAGAGAAGAATGGACTAAAAATAACAACAGAGGAAGTTGCATCCTGGGCAAAAACTATTCCCTACGAAATAGTCAGTCGTCTTTCATCGAGAATACCGAGATTGTATAAAAATGCAAACGAGAAACAGCTAAATTTCCTGAAGAATCAATTTTAAACCGAATCGTAAATTGGATTTTTAGTTTTGGTTATTTCAAGAAAAGAAGCCCGGTTATGCCGGCGCTTAGGAAAAATAGCGGCGCAAGCCAGGGGCAGAAGTTAGCAAGTATTATCCCGCCTTTACCAAGAGCTATCCCGAAATACATAAAAGTATAATAAACAAAGCTGGATATTATGCCTATTCCAAGAGAGGAAAACCCGGCCCGTCTCTTTTTTATTTCGAGAGCTAGCGGTAAAATTCCTATTATCAGAAATAAAGTAGAAAGCGGCTCAACAATTTTCCTGTTGTAGTCTATTGTGAGATTGGCCAGCTTGTCAAAGGCTTTAACCTGTTTCAATTGCCGTATTTCCTTTTTCAGGTTTTTTAATGAAGCAAACTGGAAAAGTATACTTTTTTTGAAAACCAGGGTTTCAGGTTTCAGA
>JALOBR010000135.1 GCA_023228195.1 Candidatus Omnitrophota bacterium | reverse complement strand
TATTTTTTGGAAGTCTCATACCTTTAGCGCTTAGCAGCAAAGGCGGCGCATTGCTACCTTTTATCTATGGGATAGGGACAGGCTTGCCGGTATTTCTGTTCGCGGTAGCGATTGCGCTTGGTGTTACTTCGGTAAGTCATTGGTTTCATAAAATAATAAGGCTAGAGCTTTATACTCGTAAAATTACCGGCGTTATTTTTATTCTGGCCGGGTTATATTATATAGGAGTTTATATTTTGAGATTATTGTAAGGGGAGAGAATATGGAACATATCATTTACGAAGAGCGCCGGTTAAGTTTCTTTGAAAAGTATTTAACAGGATGGGTTTTGCTTTGTATCGGGTTGGGGATAATGCTCGGCAAGGTATTCCCGCAAGTCGCCGTGACGCTTGATAAGATTTCGATTTATCAAGTATCTATTCCCATTGCTATTTGTTTATTCTTTATGATGTACCCTATTATGGTTAAGATTGATTTCGCCGAAGTCATTAAGGCAGGTAAAACTCCTAAGCCGGTCATTCTTACGTTGGTAATAAATTGGTGCATAAAACCATTTACTATGCTTGCTATTGCGTGGTTGTTTCTGGGGCTGTTGTTTAAAGGATGGCTTCCGGGAATGGAGATTGTCAAAGGCGGAGCGAAGGTAGAGTTGTTTAGGTCGTATATCGCTGGATGTATTTTGCTTGGCATAGCTCCTTGCACGGCGATGGTTCTGATTTGGGGTCATCTTGCTAAGGGCAATGACGGCCATACGCTTGTTATGGTTGCGATTAATTCGCTTACCATGCTGTTTCTTTATGCTCCTTTGGGTGGCTGGCTATTAGGCGTGAACAAAATGCCGATACCTTGGCAGACAATTGTTTTGTCGGTAGTTATCTATGTGGGTCTACCGTTATTATTGGGGTACTATTCAAGGAAATGGTTGATTGCTAAAAATGGGTTTAAATGGTTTGAAGAAAAGTTTCTGCATTACTTAACGCCTGCATCAATCGGCGCATTGCTCCTTACGCTTGTTTTGTTGTTTTCTTTTAAGGGAGAGTTGATTATTAATCAGCCGCAGATTATTTTATTAATAGCGATTCCGCTTTTTATCCAGACATGTTTTATCTTTGCGATATCCTATTGCCTGGCTAAATGGTTTAAGCTGCCCTATCGTGATGCAGCACCATCGGCATTAATCGGAGCAAGCAACCATTTTGAAGTTGCTATTGCAACGTCAACCATTCTTTTTGGTTTGTCTTCAGGCGCATCTCTGGCAACGGTTGTTGGTGTTTTAATAGAGGTGCCGGTTATGCTTATGCTGGTCAGAGTTTGTTTTATCACCCAAGATTGGTTTAAAAAACCGGAGGATAAGCATGGATAAAGAGAAAGTTTTATTTATCTGTGTGCATAATTCTGCAAGAAGCCAAATGGCTGAAGCGTTTTTAAAGCAGATGGCAGGGGGCAGGTTTGAAGTAGAAAGCGCAGGCTTTGAATCAGGGGTGCTTAATCCTTTAGTTGTTGAAGCAATGAAAGAAGTAGGCATAGATATTTCTCAAAATAAAACTAAAAGCGTTTTTGATTTTTACAAACAGGGCGAACAATATGACTATGTAATTACTGTTTGTGACCAGTCGCAGGCTGCCAAATGTCCGGTTTTTCCCGGAGTTATTCAGCAATTGCACTGGGGGTTTGATGATCCCTCGGTTTTTAAGGGAACGTGGCAAGTGAAACTGGAAAAAACAAGAGAAGTGAGAGATAAGATAAAACAAAAGATTGAGGAATGGATAAAATGATTTTACGAATTTTCAAATAAGCCGATAAGCCGTCCCAATAGTTATGCTTGATAAATATAAACAGTGTGGTATAATCAAATAACTAGATTAGAATCTTAAGCCGTAGAGGGAGCTAACCTTTACGGTTTTTTTCTTTAATTGCCTATCGTTAAAAAGTAATAAGGATTTAGTATGGATAAAAAACCTAACATAAGCAATCTTACTCAGGGGGTTAACCCGCCAGAAGCCGGATTTTATGGCTTGGGTATTGCGCCTAAAATTTTAGATATTCTTGAACGGATGAAATTCAAGGCCCCAACACCGATACAAACCAAGGCTATACCTTTAGGCATTCAGGGTAAGGATATTATTGGCGTAGCCCAGACGGGCACGGGGAAAACCCACTCCTTTGCCATACCTATGGTACAAAGGCTTGCCCAGGAAAAAGGAACAGGTTTGGTTCTTGCGCCTACGCGCGAATTAGCTATTCAGATAGATGATGCAATCAGGCCGCTCGCGCATGCTTTTGGGATGTATACGGTTTGTCTTATTGGAGGCGCTCCAATGCAGCCGCAGATACAGAAATTGCGCAGAAATCCCCGTATTGTGATAGCTACCCCTGGAAGGCTTATCGACCATATATGGCAAGGTAATGCATCTGTGGATTATGTTTCGATGCTTGTTCTTGATGAAGCAGACCGTATGCTTGATATGGGGTTTGCTCCGCAAATTGAACAAATTTTTCGTTTCTTGCCGCGCAACAGGCAAACAATGCTTTTTTCCGCAACTATTCCTAAAGAAATTATGGATATTACTTCCAAATACATGAAGCTTCCTGTCAGCGTAGAAATTGCTCCTTCAGGTACAACTGCTGAGCGCGTTACCCAGGAAGTATTTATTGTAAGACGCGAAGCTAAATTAATGCTTCTTGGAAGGATTTTAACTCAATATCGCGGAGCAGTGCTATTATTCTCCCGCACCAAGCACAATGCAAGAAAAATTGTGAAAAGCATAAGAGATATGGGCCATAGAGCAGCTGAAATACATTCCGACCGAAGCCTTGGCCAGCGGCGCGAAGCGCTTGAAGGTTTCAAATCGGGTAAATACAAAGTGCTTGTTGCAACAGATATTGCCGCAAGAGGAATTGATGTAACCGGCATTGAGCTGGTTATTAATTTTGATTTGCCCGATGATGCTCAAAATTATGTGCATCGTATCGGCCGCACCGGAAGAGCCGGCCATCCAGGACATGCAATTTCTTTCGCAACGCCGGACCAGGGCCAGGATGTCAGCGCCATAGAAAAGCTTATAAGGGCAACACTTCCTATTTCAAAGCATCCGCAAATTCCTTCGGAGCAATTTGTCCAAAGCCCTTCGAATAACCAAGCCCGTCATTTCAGGCGCGGGTTTGACCGAAACCGCAATAGGCCGCGCAGATTTTAATTAAGTATAAAATAAGTTACTAAAAATTACCTGCCATCCGAACCGTAACCGCTTACAAAAATTTTTCGAAAAATCTTCAACTATCCCCCAAAAAATGGTATCATTTATTAAGCACGAATGAGCACTAATAAAAGACGAATTGCCACGAATAAGAAAGTCGGAGACATCCCTTATTGGTTTACCTTAAATTATTGCTTATTATAAGGTAGGAACATTCGTTAATTTTTCATTCGTGGAAATTCGTTCCAAATTCGTGAGAATTCGTGTAACAAAAAAATGATTATATTCCTTGCATTAATTATACTTGGTGGCGTGGGCGCAGGCTTCTATATGCTTTTGTCTCCTTCCGGGGAAAAGGGTAAAGTGCCGGATATACAAAAAGAAGATTATGAAGCAACCATCAGAAGGTTTCGGGATAAAATAAGTTCTCTCAAGGAGAATGTTTCTTCGCTGAATGCAA